>JAPOKD010000652.1 GCA_029977825.1 Planctomycetota bacterium
CCGCTGGCTCAGTACCCTGCGGCGTGGTGGACATTTTTACGTTGTCGACTTTCAGCAACCTGATGCAGGATTGAAACGCTTGCGAGGAAAAATGTATCTAAGCGCGATGCACCATTTTTTTCGTTGGTACACCAATCTGCCAAATCGACAACTGGTGGATATCAATCATGCGTTGAATCGGTGTCCTGTTGAGTTGATCGCGTCACAGAAAATGAGCCGTGATTTGATTATCATCCGGCTTTATCGAATGATCACCGCATGATTGGTGATACTTGCCAATGAAATTCAACGGAATATCCGTCCAAGCCTATGCTTCCACGGTCTTCGGAAAAGATAAAACCACCAAAGCCGGAAGAGTTGGAAATCTGCGAGCGAAATCAGGAATCATTTTTCGTTTCTGAAGCGAACAAAGACCATCAGAAAAACCCCCATCAGCAAACCAATTCCAATCACGGCTAAAAAAGTTGCTGGCTGGGGCATTTTTTCGAGACCGCTACGTATCTCCATCCCAAACACTGTCGTGATCGTTGCCAGAGGAAAAAAGAAGGCAACAAGCATGTTGAGCCGATGCGACGAAACAGCCATACGATCGCTTGCGATTGCCTGTTCTTCTGCACTACGGGCAATCTTGTAATCAAGTGAGTTCTTTGTCCCTGTAGCGAGCAACTCAGCCATGCGTTCAAGATCGTATGCCTGATCCCGCATATTGATAACCTCGAGCGCATCGGGATACTTTTTTCGCAGTTCCTGCAAGACTGAGTGCATGTTGCGAATGGAGCGATGGAGCGGCGACAGAGACTCCAATATCAAGAACTGGTCTTCCGCTGATTTCGCCTCATCTTCCATTTTTTCCAGCTCACCAAGTAGCTGATCGTACTGGTCAATGTGCTTCATGATCGAACTTGGACCTTGCCCAAACTGATCGCTGATCCACGTTCCGTCTGCCTTGCGCCAGAAAAAGCGACCATACCTTTCGTCTTCATCGGCTTTGGGTGGCGCATGAAGTACCAATAGAACTTGGTCACCTTCACACATCATCCGCTGCCGACCCACATGCGTGCCAAGTCGATTACGAAATTCCTCAGGAACAGCCCATGCTGCAGGGAGCTTCACATTGTTGCGATTCTGATTGCTCACTTAAATTCTTCCACCAAGACTCATTTTCGAATGAAGAACACGACTGCCAAACATTTTACCCGTTTTCCAGAGAAAGATCAGACACCTAGGCTTTCAACGTCAACCCACACTTACTGGTAACTTCTATGGCAACCGGTGTTTCTGCCCTTGAGGGGGCAACCTGCGGCAGCAAGAGTATCGAGACGTGAAAAAAAGGAATTCCACCAGCAAAATGCACCATTTGGCCAGTTTCATTCAGATCACACGCCCCGTGCCAGATACAAGCATCGCAAGCAGGGCCGAGATCCCAAAATGATAAATCTGATCAAATCCCAAAGCTCAAAGCACGGCGCGACAATAAAGATTGCGAAGCAAAATCTCGCAGTAAACCTGCAAATACGCAGCGCGTGTGAATGACAAGAATCCGACAGAATCAATTACAACAGCTACGCCAAATTCGGGCCGCAACCTCTGGACACTCTCAACTAGGAAAAGCAGCGTTCCCACTGCGAACACTATTCCAAGTCACAAATGGAGATTGTCCAGCAGACGCCTGCCGTCGAACATCAACCCGGCGTCTCGCATCCGCCACTTATGATTCTGTCTGGAGCAAGGGCTTTGCAATGCTTTCGCGGCCTCCACGCGGCAAGAGCACTGTCATTTTAACGGGGCACCATTGAAGCAAAGCACTCTGTGATTAATGAACCGCGACGGAACCTGACGTTGCAGACGTCCGTCGCCCTGAGCGCATATTGCCTTCAAGACTCAGGGTTTCGGAAGTTGAGTGGACTGGCAACACCGCACCATTAGCAACGGCACCTATTGCACACACGATCAATGATGGAACCCAGATGCTTCCTCGGAGGATAACGGCGTCGAGGTAGGATGCTTTCGGAGGTGGTCAAGTGCTTCCATCAGGTCCTTCAGCAGTAATACTCCCAAGTCACGGCTAACGCCATGCCTGACCAGTATCCGTTGAATCACAAGGTCTTGCCGATCAGCGGGAAGCGAATAGGCAGGTACTTGCCAACCACGTGCCCTGAGCCTGTCGGCCAGATCATACAGCGTAAATCCGGGATCAACACCATCTTTCAATTTCCAACAAAGCGCCGGAATTCCCTCATTGGTTTGGCCGTCATAGATCACCTCGAATAAATCAACTTTACTGATTTGCTCTGCCAGGAATTGCGCCGTTGCATAGCACGCTCCGTGGATCTTGCGATAACCTTCACGTCCCAACCGCAGGAAGTTGTAATACTGGCAGACAACCTGACCACCTGGACGCGAGAAATTCAACGCGATGTCACGCATATTGCCGCCAAGATAGTTCACCCAGAAAACCAATTCCTCGGGCAGGTCTTCCGCACTACGCCACATGATCCAGCCAACACCAAGAGGTGAAAGCCCAAATTTGTGACCGGAAGCATTGATCGAGCGTACTCGCGGCAGCCGGAAATCCCACTCCAGATCGGGTGAACAGAATGGTGCCAGAAAACCCCCACTGGCCCCATCGACATGCATGGGGATATCCAGCCCGGTCTCAGCTTCCAACTTGTCCAATGCCTCTGCCACATCTTTGACTGGCTCGTACTGGCATGTAAATGTGACGCCCAAGGTGGGCACTACACCGATTGTGTTTTCATCACAACGCTTCAGTACTTCCTCGGGTGTCATCAGCAGCCGATCATTCTCCATTGGAATTTCCCGGAGCTCGATATCCCAGTAGCGTGCAAATTTGTGCCAACAAACCTGTACGGGTCCGGTGATCAGGTTGGGTTTATCGATGGATTTTCCAGCCGCTTTTCTGGAAGCTTCCCAGCGTCGTTTCATCGCCATGCCACCCAGCATCACCGCTTCGCTGGATCCGGTGGTTGAACAACCGACCGCATTTTCTTTGGCAGGCGAGTTCCACAAGTCACCTAGCATGTGGACACACCGTGCTTCTATTTCGGCAGTTTGAGGGTATTCATCCTTATCGATCATGTTTTTGTCGAGGCACTCGTCCATGAGTTTGTGAACCTCAGGCTCCACCCAGGTCTGGCAGAAGGTCGCCAGATTCTGTCGGGAGTTTCCATCCAGCATCAATTCGTCATGAACGATGGAATACACATTCCGTGGGTTCTGCTCTTCGGGAGGAAAACGATATTTCGGAATACAGACCGCATGATCGACTGCAGCATAAACGTCGTCATCAAGCTGATCGCGGATCGAGTCTTTTTCGTGCAGCACCATGGTCTTAAAGTCCTCTATTCCATCTGTATTTCAAACGACTGCTCTCGGAAAATGAAACTGTACCAAGATGGGTGCCCGAGAACAGGACGACACACACCCTCAACAGAAAAAACAAGCGAATCCAGATCGCGAATACTCTATTGGTGTGATTGCGAGTGTGCTAAAGCAATGGGCTCACCAGTCGCAAGGTATTTTCCAGGAGTCGTTCTTCGAACGACCTCTTTGACCAGGAGTCACGGTCAACTATTTCCGAGTCATCGAGGTAGCTTTGCTGCAAATCCCGCAATTTCTTCCCAAAACCATCGTCATAAACGAATAATGCAACTTCATAATTCAGCCAAAGGCTTCGCATATCAAAGTTAACCGTTCCAAACATGGAAACATGTCCGTCAACGGTAATCGACTTGGTATGCAGCAACCCCCCATGGTACAGATACAACTCGATACCGCTATTGAGCAAATCATCGTAATAGGATCGGCTGGCATACCGAGTCATGACCGAATCCACTTTCTGGGGAACGATCACTCTTACCTTC
>JAPOKD010000599.1 GCA_029977825.1 Planctomycetota bacterium
ATGAAGGGATGTAAAAGGGTTGAATTAATAATGATCTGATAATAATTGCTATAATTAAAGCGTAAAAAAGTGTTTTGGTGTTTTCTATAATAAAGTTTTTATTTTCAGGTTGCTCGACTTGATCCAGTCCCTGGAGTACACGAACGGCGTGGATGGCAGCGCCATCCACGTTGATCGGATCCAACTGTTTTCGCTCCAGCAGCTTCAGCAAGTCATCCGTGATTTCAATGTTTCCAGCCTCTACCAGTAGTCTCTGTGCATGACGTCGCCAGAACATGTTGGACGACGAAAGTGCTTCGACTAGCTGCTGCGGTGACGCGCCCGCGAGTGTCGTGGGTTCTGTTGAATCCTCAACATGCGAATCATAGGTGATGCGATACACCCTGCCGTGCTTCTTGTCACGAAGATCGGTCATGTAGGCATTGCCTGGTCCATTGCGAAACCCGACGGGCGTCGGGTTGTGTTGAACGATATAGTTGTACCAGTCGATAACCCAGACGTTTCCATCGGGGCCAATCTCGGCCATGATTGGTGCTGCCCATTCATCATCGCTGGCAAGTAAGTTCACGGGGCTGGTTGATTTGTACCCTGCCCCTTGCGGCGTCAATGCAAAGGTTCCAACGAGGTGCCCCGTTGGGCCTGCTACAAAGGCAGCACGATTCCAGTAAGCACGCGGATAATTGCGTGCCGTGTAAATCGCATGACCGGCAGCCGCGGTGTAACCCCCGTGATGATCAACTTGCCGTACCTTGTCGGTGATGGGAGCGAATTCATGGTTGTCGGCGATGCCACCAAGAACCGAGGACGTCCAGCCTCGGACGCGTTCATAATGACGGTTTGCAATGGGCATGAACTCACTTGGGTTGCGGTTGGCCGTGGAACCAAACAGCAGGCCGTCCTCGCTGAACCCGACACCCCAGGAATTGTTATTGGTGTTACGCAAGAATTCGAAACGGGTGACCGCTACCTGCCCGTTCGCCTTTTCGACTTTGAAGCGATAAAAGCCCGTGCGAAACGATCGCTGCTTTCCAGCGATAATGCCATTAAAACCTGCATAGCCAACCATTCCATAAAACCAGTTGTCGGGGCCCGCGTTCAGGTTGCTGGGGCCCGCGTGTGTGTCGCCAGTACTCCACCCTGAGAACAGTGTTGTTCGGACGTCGGCCACATCGTCGCCGTCGGTGTCTTTCAAATAAAGTGTGTCAGGCGCCTGGTGCACAATGAGCCCACCATGGGAGAAGGCCATGCTGGTTGGAATGCTTAGCTGCTCTGCAAAGACCGTGAACTTGTCAGCTTTGCCGTCGTTATCGGTATCCTCGCAAATGCGAATGCGATCCCGGCCTTTGCCCTCGGGTTGTTTTTCGTTCGGGTAATCGAAAGTTTCGGCGATCCACAGACGTCCACGCTCATCCCAGGACATTGCGATTGGCTTGCCGCCAATGTCTGGTTCGGAAGCGAAGAGTGAAATTGAGAAGCCTTCGGGTACAGCATAGTGCTTGATGGATTCGGCCGGCGACAACGGTTTTTGCATCATGTTGCGTGGTGGCTCTTGTACTCCCCACTGCTTGCTGACGACGTAGTTGGGTATCTTTGGGCCTACGTCCACGTACTCAAACGGCTGTTTTTCAGAATCACGGACCTGAACAGGATAGGCTTCCAAGGGTTCACGTTCTGGTCCAACAAAATCGGGCACAACGCCCGGGTCCTGCTGGCAGGCCCAGCGTATGCCACGCTCGATCAGATTGTGGAATCCCGGGTTCGAGAAGGTACGCGAATCATGGCCCCATGCGGTATAAAAGACGCGGCCCTTACCCTGGTTTCGCACCCAAGTCCACGGCTCTCGCTGGCCACCCTCGCGGCGATACTCCAGAACAGTGCGGTTTTTCTCATTGTGTTTTGTGTGAACATAGGTCTCGTCCCAGCTCTCAAAACTGCGGTAACCCTGCATCAGCGGATGGGAACCGCCGTCATCGGTTGGCAAAACTGTAAACGTTCCTGTGCCATGGCGCTGGAATTGTGCCCCGATCAACGCCACAACGTCTTCGTTGTTGCGAAAGCAGAACGACGCACAGTGCAAGGGCACAAAGCCACCACCATTACTTACGAAGTCCAGAAGCGCTGTGGCTTGATCGTCGGTGATGGAATCAATGTTGGCATACACAATCAAACCATCAAGTTTGGCAAGATTGTCTGCATTCAATACTGCGTCTACATCCTCGCTGTATTGAACGTTTATCCCGCGTGATGACAAGGCAGGTAACAGTTCGGAGGCGCGGCGAGCCGGTTGGTGATGCCCTTGATCGCCCAGGAATTGCAGTTTCAGTGGTGCTGGATCCTGTGCCGCTTGATCCTGTGCCGCTTGATCCTGTGCCTGCGCAGGTGTCGCCCCGCATGTGAGCAGGAACGAGAAAGTGACAGCTAAAATCGGAACTGTTGTTCTTAACATGACATGATCGCTTGTGATTCAGTTTTGCTGGTAAACAGGTCAGCAGAAATGGGGTTCTCTGGCAGGGCAATCCAGCCTGTTAAAAGACCGTGCCGGATAGCCTGTTGAAAACGGCTTAACCCAGAGTGAAATCTGGTAACGCAACTTTTTCACCACCTTTTTCGGCAGACTCGTGGGCGCAGATTCCGACGCAGGTCCAGTTCGCGCTTGTGACAGCGTTGGGCCACGGATCACGATCTTCGATCAAGGCGTTGGCGAATTCGTTGACGAGATGTGGGTGTGATCCACCGTGTCCACCACCCTGAATGAAGGAAAGGTGATCGGCATCATGGATTTCCTGAGGCAGGGTGAACTTTTGGATTTCTGGCGGAAGCAGGTGGGCGAAATCAGGTACCTCAACTTTCTCCGGAATTTCAGGCTCGGGCTTTTTGGCTGTGTGAATCACATGCGGCTCATTTTCGATCAACGTCCACTCGAAACTCTTTTTAGTGCCATACACATCAAAGCTCTCGCGATATTGTCTCGCCACGTCGTAAAGGAAACGCCAAATGTGTGCCGTAAGGTCGCTGTCTTGAATTTTGATGTGGCATGATTCAACTGCATATTTGTTGCCTGATTTGTTAGCGATGTCGTCGCGTACTGTTCCGGAACCGAAGCAACTGACGTACTCGGCAAGACCATCAACCAGGCCCAGGCAAGGACTGACTACATGAGTTGCGTAATGCATCGGGATCATTCGCTCCCAATATTCCGGCCAGCCATCCATGTCCTGAGGGTGTGATGCGGCCAGATGTTGAATCTTGCCGAGCTCGCCTTTCTGATAAAGGTCTTTGATGAACAGGAATTCGCGACTGTATACGACGGTCTCTGCCATCATGTATTTGAGACCGGTTTCTTTGACCTTCTCGACAATCTGTTTGCACTCCTCGATGGTCGTGGCCATCGGGACGGTGCACATGACATGTTTGCCGGCATCAAGAGCTTTCAGCGACATCCACGCATGGTCTGAAATTGGACTGTTGATGTGAACATAGTCCACTTCAGGATCTGCTAGCACGTCTTCATAGTTCGTGTAACGCTTTTCAATTCCAAATTGATCGCCAGTTTGTTTCAGAGCTTCTTCGTTACGTCGGCAGATGGCGATGACATTGGTATTTGGATGAGCTTGGTAGATAGGGATAAACTCCGCTCCAAAGCCAAGTCCAATCATCGCTACGTTTACTGATTTGTTCATTTTGACTCCAAGATATGATCGGTAACTGTTCTGTGCGTTGGGGAAGTAGGACGCAATTCCTTAGCAGCGGTCGAGATTCACGACGTTCACTGGTTGTGGGAAATCAACTGGCACAATGCCACGGGTGGATTAAGCCTGAGTTGCATTTAAGTGTGAATTAAAGCTGTCAACAAAGTATAACGAGCCTCGTTCGATCCGAATTGCGTCGGGCGTGAGAGTTGACTGTTCCTGGGGCACTGAACTGACGGTGTGTACTCAGCGGATTACTCCACGTGCATTTTCATGTCCAGGCACTGCGTGTTGAGCTGGACTCAGCACAGAAAAGTGAGTGCATACTGTGTTGAGTTTGTCAGGGGATTCGGGCCATCGTCTGGTGTTGGGAGTGAGATGCTTTTAAGCGACACCCCACCCATCAGGCACAAGGGGTAAGTCATTCGAAAGATTAAGGCAGATGGGCCAGTGAGCCAATGAGGTAATGCGCAGAATATTTGAGATATTTTACCTG
>JAPOKD010000834.1 GCA_029977825.1 Planctomycetota bacterium
ACTGCTACTGCTATCTGACGATTTGGGGTATCAGGATCTTGGCTGTTATGGCGGCCCAGTGAAAACACCGACTTTGGACAGACTGGCATCCGAAAGCACGCGTTTCAACCAATTTTATTCTGGCTGCGCCGTCTGCTCACCTTCGCGTGCAACACCGATGACGGGGCGTCATCACATACGCACTGGCGTGTACAGCTGGATTCATGACCCAAGCCAAAAATCCCACCTTCTGCTTCGCGAGGTGACATTGGCCGAGATACTCAAAGACGCGGGGTACGCGACCGCTCACATCGGCAAATGGCACCTGGGCCTACCCACGAAAGAGCACACCAAGCCAACGCCAGATCAGCACGGCTTTGATCACTGGTTTGCGACTTGGAACAACGCAGAGCCGAGTCACAAGAACCCGAAAAACTTCATTCGCAATGGAAAACCAGTCGGAGAAACAAAAGGATACTCCTGCCAGATTGTGGCCAACGAAGCGATCGCGTGGCTAAACCAACATCAAGGCAAGCATCAACCCTTCTTTCTGAACGTCTGGTTCCATGAACCCCACGCGCCGATTGCTGCCCCTGATTCGATCGTCAAAGAATATGGACAAATAAAAAGCCCAGCCGCCATCTATTCTGGCACGGTGGATAATACAGATAAGGCGATTCAGCGATTGCTGGACAAAATACAGGACCTTGGTTTGACAGATAACACGCTCATCATCTACGCCTCCGATAATGGAAGCTACCGAGACGATCGGACCGGCGGGCTACGAGGCCGCAAGGGGATGAACTGGGAGGGAGGCATTCGCGTTCCAGGCATGTTTGTATGGCCCGGTGTCATCCAGAAGAACACGGTATCGACAACGCCCGCCGGTTTGGTCGACGTACTGCCCACCGTCTGTGGCTTGCTGGGACTCAACAAACCGGACAGGCACCTCGATGGCACGGACTTGACGCCGATTCTGAAAGGAAATTCAAACGACTGGCAACGGCGGCAACCTCTTTTCTGGCACCTGCAAAAATCGCGGCCCATTGTTGCCATGCGGGATGGTGATTATTCACTGGTTGCTGAACCGGATTACGAGCTTTCGAAAAGCAATATGTTCCAGGAAGCATGGATTCCAAAAATCAGATCTGGCGGATATCGCAATTTTCAACTGTTCAACCTGAAGCATGATCCCCAGCAAAGGAACGACCTTTCAGAGAGCAGCCCAGAGCTACTGAAAGAACTGAAATCCAAGTTACTGAAAATCAACCAGAGCATCATGCAGGAAGCACACGATTGGACGACGCAGTGAAAGCATGCTGAGCCACCGCTGATTATCTCGGTTCAGTTGCAACTGCGGGAACATTTACCAACGCCTGACGATTCCCGATCTCAACGGTGTCAATGGCGTGAAACATGGGACAAGCAGACAAATCCATTTGAAGTGGGCAACAACGGGCTTTAGAATGCCGGCCCGTGCAGCCTGCACATGCTATCCCTACCTCTCGATGCCGGAATCCTCCATGTACCGCACCATGATTTCTTGCAACACCATGATTTCTTGCAACACCATGATTTCTTGCCGCACCATGATCTCTTGTAGCCTCTTCATCCTTGGTCTCGTGTCTGGACCTGCACAGGCTGCCAACACTTTTCAGGTCAAAGACAACGCCGGCAAGTACGCTGATGTCATTACCCCCGATGGCAAACCCATTTTGCGTTACATGTACGAACGTGATACCTCGGATGATTCCAGGACATTCGATACTGCGAAAGTTTTTGCGCATGTCCTCGCTGACGATGGAAAAACGACTCTAACCAAGGGAGCCGGTGGCAAATTCCCACACCACCGTGGAATCTTCATTGGTTGGAACAAACTCAAACAGGGAGGAAAGAGCCATGATCTCTGGCATGTTCGCAACACAGTTCAAAAGCACCGTGAATTTGACGAAACTGCGGCGACAGACAAAGGGGCAAACCTCACCGCCCTGATCGACTGGATCGGGGTCGATGGCAAACCTGTTCTCGAAGAAAAACGCACGTACACAGTCACATCACAAGATGACGCCTACAGCGTGATCGATTTCACTTCAACACTTACCGCCACTCAGGGTGATGTCGAACTCAACGGCGACCCTGAGCACGCTGGCGTTCAGTTCCGCCCTTCACAACAAGTCGCTGAAAACAAGTCAGCAGCTTATACGTTCCATAAGGACGGAATCGATCCAACAAAAGACCGCGACTTGCCTTGGGTTGCGGAAAGCTTTCAGCTGGGAGACGACTGGTGGTCAGTACAGCACATGAACCACCCATCAAACCCTGAGGGTGCTCGCTGGTCTGCTTACCGGGACTATGGCCGCTTTGGACCATTTACCGTCGTCAAAATTGCTGACGGGGAATCGGTGACGTTCCGCTATCGGTTCCGAGTCACGAAAGGTAAGTCTCAAGACAGAAAGCAACTGCAGGCAAGCTTTGACCAATACACCCAAACAGACCGCTGAGCAGTAAGTCATCTGCAGTAAGTCATCTGCAGTAAGTCATCTGCAGTAAGCCATCTGCAGTAAGCCATCTGCAGTAAGCCATGATCAGTGAGTCAACGCATACACGAGGATATTGATGGTGATCGCGTAGGAATCAATCGAGAATCGTTCAAAGAATTCTCTTGATTCACCTTCCCGCTCCCAGCCATCTGCAATGTCGGTGTTGTGAGTTGCGACCACCATCAAACGATCCTGCTGATCAAACAGCCCCATGAACCGAACACGGTTAACCCCGGAGACACCGCCAGTGGGAGCACGGTGTGCAAACGGGGGATCCCAAGGCATACCCGTCTGCTGATAGAAAATTCTCGCCGGTATTTGTGGACACTGCTTGACTGGATAAACGAGGGTCAGCAGCGGGTGGTCAGCCGGAATCGGGCGGACCGTCCAGTCCGGTCGCAAAGTTCCGATATTCTGCATGAAGCTGGCCCACTCTGCTTGCCCCCAAAAGTCATCGACCCACAAAAAACCGCCACGCTGCAGGTACTTTTCCAGACCTTTACGCTCAGCTCTTGACAACCGTTGCCAACCGATGTCACTCATGAAAATGAATGGATGATCAAGAAGCCTGTCATCAGTCAAACGCAGCACGAT
>JAPOKD010000855.1 GCA_029977825.1 Planctomycetota bacterium
AATCAACGAGCAGGGGTTGGACGAAAACACAATCGTGATATTTACTTCGGACAACGGCCCATTTGCCGCAAATGTAAAACCACTCAGGGAAGAGAAGGGGCATCTCTACGAAGGTGGAATTCGCGTTCCCATGATTGTTCGCTGGCCTGGGCATGTAAAACCTGCAACACAGACAGCGACACCCGTGATTACGATGGACATTCACGCCACGATTCTTGACGCGACTAGGATAAAAGCTGATCCGTCCAATACGCCGGACGGAATTTCTCTGTTGCCGCTGCTGAAACATGACTCAGCACTGGAACGGGAGTCCATCTATTTCCACTATCCCAATTACGCGTTTCACAAAGCGAATCGATTCGCGAGCGCAATTCGGTCAGGTAAATACAAGTTGCTCTGGTTTTATGATGACGATTCGGTTGAACTTTACGATTTGAAAAATGATATCAGTGAGTCGCGGAATATCGCCGATGAAATGCCTGAGCACGCCCGTGAGCTGAAAGACAGACTCAAAGCCTGGCTCAAGAAAACCAAGGCCAGTCGGCCGCAGAAGACTGAGTGAGCAGAATGCAGGAAGCCGCTGAATGCAGCGGCAAGCCAGGCATGATCCCCTGTTGAACAAAAGCTGCAAGAGCTGCAGGTGAGGGGCGGTTACTCGAAGAGGTGAGCCCGTCGGCTAACACGTAGCTGTGCCTTGTCTGCCATTTCAGCGGAATCTCGCCGATGATTGTTGCTTTGGTGGAAGCTTTCGATGGCAGTCTGGAACGTTAAGTTTAAGGCTTAGGCGTGTGTATGCGTTTTTCACTACCGATTCACGCGTTGTTGTACGCTAGCCAAAGAGCTGCAACGCCTTGTTGAACGTTTCGTACAGACCCCAGACCAAAGGAATTCCAACGAATCCCCACGCAAGAAACAGATGCCATGACTTTGTTTGGTCATTCAATTCTGTTTGGTTGTTCAATTCTGTTTGGTGGTTCATGGGGGCTACTCTTTCGTTTCTGACTCAAGGTGATATTTTGCATCGACCGCTTTGACCATCGCATTAGCGACTAGACCAACCATCAATAATCCGGCCATGATCATCATCGTAGTATCGTAGGCTTTCGCCTTGGGAATTCCGTTCGAGATCTGGTACTCCCTGATGTAGTTGACAAGCACCGGTCCCAGGATGCCTGCAACGGACCATGCGGTCAGGAGCCTTCCATGAATCGCACCCACATAGCGGCCACCAAACAGATCTCTCAGGTAAGCTGGCACCGTCGCGAATCCGCCTCCATACATCGACATGATGACGGAAAAACAAACTACGAATAAGGCAACGCTGCCTATTGATTCCGTGAACGGAACCAACGGATAGAGGACGAGTCCAAGTGCAAAAAACACGGTGTAAGTATTCTTTCGGCCGATCGTATCTGAAAGGGATGCCCAGAAAAAACGACCTACCATGTTTGAGAGACTGAGCACCCCAACAAATCCGGCGGCAGCGGATACCGATAGTTGAAACATCTCCTGGCTCATCGCCGACGCCTGGCCCAAGACCCCAATGCCGGCCGTTACATTCATGCATAACACGACCCACACCAGCCAGAACTGCGGGAGCTTGAGAACCGCATCGACGTGAACGCTTTTCGACGTTACCAGTTTCTTGGATTCCGATGGCGGTGTCCAACCTTGCGGCTTCCAGTCAGTCGCTGGTATCCGCACGATCCATGCGCCGACCAGCATGAAAACCAGATAAATGACTCCCAGGGCGACGAACGATTCTGCCACACCCACATGTTGTCTGGTCGAAAATTGTTCGAGTAGCCAAACCGATAGGGGCGATGCAATGAAAGCTCCGCCCCCAAATCCCATGATGGCCATTCCCGTTGCCATTCCAGGGCGGTCAGGGAACCACTTGATCAGTGTAGAAACCGGTGAGATGTAGCCGAGGCCAAGACCGATTCCACCCAGTACTCCGTACCCAATGTAGACGAGCCAAAGTTGGTGGAGTTGAACACCGAGAGCAGAAACAAAAAAACCTCCAGACCATGTCAGTGCTGAAGTGAACATCGCACGTCGGGGGCCACCTTCCTCAACCCAACGGCCAAAGATGGAAGCAGACAGGCCCAGGAAAAAGATGGCAATTGAGAAGATCCAACCAATTTCTGTCAGCTTCCAGTCACTCTCGCTGGATTCACCAATGCCAATCAGCTGGGTCATCGGCAGGTTGAAGACACTCAACGCGTAAACTTGCCCAATGCACAAATGAATGCAGAGTGCGGCGGGTGGTACCATCCAGCGACTGTAACCTGCACCCGCAACGCAGCGATCTTTTTCCAGAAAATTCATTTTCGCTGCCTTTGAATTTCAGCTTGAAGTCATTACCCGGCAAAGATTATTGCCGGCAGCGACAACAGCGACAATAAGAGCGGAACAGTCACTGAGTCAAATTACGTATGCGAAGCACGCCGCGATTTTTGTCGGCGTGAGCTATTGAGGCAAACAAGTTCTCGACCGAGACCCCCGCGATGCGTTTGAAATCGAATCTCGACTCGGATGCATTTGTCGAGTGTCGTTCTGTTCAGAGCATCGCTCAACAGCTGTGTTTCTGTCTTGAATGCAGAAAGAAAGACAGAACGCGCTCTTCGCCGGCTTACGGCTGGACCATGTGCCGCTTACTGACCTTGGGTCTGCGAGCTTGCTGCGTGGCAAGTCGCCGGTAGTGTGGACACTCGTTTAGTACTGCACATTCTGGTACCAGCGTTTCAAGAGCAGAGGCTGGTCTTTTGGCTCCGATGCTGTTCCCAGAGTTACATCAAGCACCGCCTTGTGCTGGTGAGATCCATGAACGGACTTTCGACAGCCAGCAGGCGCGATGCACCTGTCCGTCCGGCATGCTTCGGTTAACCACCCGAGCGAAGACTGTCGTTGCACTGACATCACGAGTTGCCCTGCCGAAAAGAGATTCGAAACCGCCGTCGCGGTGACCATGGCTTGAAGGGCAACTCGAAGCAAAGATTTTCGCAGGCTAGTTTG
>JAPOKD010000801.1 GCA_029977825.1 Planctomycetota bacterium
GCCACTGATTGGCCAACGCAAGATCGCAATTCTTGAAGATGCTGATTTCCTGAATGAAGAAGGGGCAAACTGTCTTCTGAAAACACTCGAAGAACCACCCGCTGATGCAGTCATCCTCGTCATTGGTACGGTTGAACAACAGCAACTACCAACAATTCGATCACGCTGCCGGATCATCCGTTTCTCACTCAACAATGAAAATGCCAAGCGGTTGTTGCGTGAAGTCCACCAGATTGAGGCCAATGAGGAGCAATTGGATGAAGCAATCGAAATCGCAGGCGGCAATATGCACGCTGCCAAGAGACTGCTCGACCCCGAAGCAAATGAGTTTCGTGATTCGCTACTCAATCTTCTTCGTGATCAGTATCCCGACCCTGTAAAAATCAGCCGCGTCCTGAACCAGCAAATCGATTCAGTGGGTAAGGATGCCAAAAGGAGACGCCATGCACTGCGAGACGCACTATCGATCGCAGTACAGCATTTCCGCAGGACCATGAGAGCTGGCACTTACGCTGAAAAGCATGATGCGGAAAACATGATACGCTTGGACCGCTCAGTCAGAGCGATTCACGAACTCGACCGCAATGCGAATCAGGCAACTTTGATCGAATGCTATGCCGCCGATATCGCCGCAGGGGTCACTGGTGAGCGGGGCGGCATAGGCTAGGAAGACCTACTGCCGGAAGCAAACCAACGCTGGCACATGCAGACATTAAAGTGGGAAATCATCCACTTTTTCGTACAGAGGCATGTAACGGTAATAAACCTCCAACGTCATCGCACACATGGCAGTTGTATACAGTCGGCCCCCGATGTCCCCCCAGGGATCGGCAAAGTGCCAACTGCCCGCTTCGTGCCCCTTCTTTGCCTGCGTGCGAACCAGATGATCTCGCAATTTACTGTTCCACTCATCCCACGCATGATGCCGACTGTGGTGCAGTGCAAGTGTCGCGTAATAATCGTGATAAACATTTTGAAGTTTCGGACCGCGATCTGCGAGATCCGTCAGTGCGTTATAAAAGGGTGTGTATTCAGTCGATTGCCCCAAATAAAGCATTAGCGCCAAGCCGATTGCAGTCGTTGTTTCCTCGCCGGGTGGTCCTTTGTACCCAAACCAGAAATCACGATCCTTGCAGGTCGACAGCGCAAACGCCTTTGCACTCGAAAGAGCATTGGTGTGTATATCCACGTGATTCTTTTTTGCAGCGACCAGCGACAGTACCTGCCAGGCACTGACGGTCATGTCACCCGGACTGCCCGGCACATAACCCCATGAACCATTCTCGTGCTGTGCGTTACAGGTAAACGAGGCTCCCCGTGCAACAAGACGGTGCAGATCAGCATCGCCAAACTGCTCCTTTGAGGTCATCGCCAAGGCTTCACTCAAAGCCATCAATGCGATGCCGTGTCCGTACATGCTCCCCTGTTGCCAGTCGAGTCCTGCTCCAGCTTCACCCGCAATATCTCGCAGGAAGTAGATACCTCGCCGGACGGTTTCTTGATATGGGCCTTCATGATGGTGTGTATGCCCAGCGCCCAGAAAAGCCAGCAAGGCAAGCCCTGTTGCCCCCGTAGAAGGTGTCGGCGATTCAGTGCCCTGTTTTTTGGAGTGCCGACATGCACCGTTGCAGGGATCCAATTCAAGATTGAAAGACCAACTGCCATTATTACGCTGATGTGCCGCCAACCAGGCAAGAGCGGCCTCAACTGCCTGTTCACTTTCTCGCGTTGCGCCATACTTCGCACCGTATTCCAATCGCCCCTCTGGCGTGCGTTTAGCCAGCCCGCCACCACTGGGTAACCGCACCAGCAATTCGCCTCCCGTACTTCCTCCACCGGCTACCAGTTGTTGCATTTCGTCCGAAACTACCTCAACCTGTTCTTCCTTGGGCTCAGATGAAAGGCTGGCCAAGGTGACCCTCGCATCGATCGACACCGAAACCGGCTGGTCCATAGCAGAGTTACTGTCAAACCGCTGGTCGTCCTGCACCTCGAGAGTTCGTAAAACTACAAGTGAACTGCTCTGACCCTGGCTAGCCGTAAGCCGCTCACCCCCATCACCAGCCTCGGGCAACGTCAAGAGAGCCAAGAGCAGCAGGAATGTCGTATGGAGAATGGTGCTTATCAACACGGCCGGCAGGCGGTCATCTTCGCTGATTCGTGGGCAAGATGACGGTGCAGTTGCCTCACTCGTCCCCACCACTACAGACGGCACGACACGACCCCCGACCGACATTCGAGGCGGCGCGTTCAAGCATGCAGATGCTGGTTTGGGGATGGTGATTCCGATCATAGGAATTGTGCGAGGTGCAGGTGAGTCTAACCACTCAACTATACATCGTGCCTTCTTCCCAGGCTGAAAAAGGATCTTTTGCTGCGAACAACTGCCCGTCCAGTTCAATTACCCGTACGGTCCCGACAACGGACGACTTCAACCGCGGCCCGGCCACCACTCTTGCAAACCGAGCATGCCAGCCAACAAACGAAGCGTCCGGGAACGCACGAGTTTTCTTCCGGATCCAGACCCGCGCGTTATGGATACGCCAAACTCAGCAGTGGTTCAAAAAAATGCCACGCATTGCAAGCACACGTGGCAAGGATGAGCAAACGGTGAATCGACTCTTTAAGCGTGAGTCGCAACCGGCATCTCGGCCACCTGGTAAGCCCGCGATCGATAGAGGAAATCGATCAGATTTCCTTCATGAGGCTGCAACCAGTTGAGCCGATTCGTTGGAATCGGACCTATATTCACTCGATCGATATCAACCGACGATCCTGCGGCGTGAATCAACTTGGGGTCCTGTGTCAGAACCGTACCCACAAGCGTTGACCCAATGCGTTTCAGCATCTGATCTTGCGGGCATTCAACGACACTTACGAAGGGAAACATGTACTCCTTGGACGCAACCTGCCGGTCAGGTGAGTCTGCGTGGACGACCATGGGACGCAGGTATGCACAGTGCTCCCGTTCGATGAGTTTCTCGCCAAAGGCTTCAGTCATGTCCTCAACTCCAGCCTCAGCAAGATCCTGTTGGACCATTGCGTGGGTTCCTGTAGCCATCGCTGGAACGGTGAAGGCAGCAAGTTGAGCGTTGTCGTCGGTCGGCGGCAAAACATCAACGGGTCCGATCTTCTCAGCAATCGCTGCAGCGATTTCGCGAGTGTGGCGACTCGCCCAAATGCCACTGCAGTTGATGCAACTTCGCCCCGAGTTACTGAGAACACTCTCGACAAGCA
>JAPOKD010000303.1 GCA_029977825.1 Planctomycetota bacterium
GGATTTGGCCGATGCAGACCAAGAGGTTGTAGCTGCCCCAAAAGAAAAACAACCGGAGTTCGAACGACCTCTGTGGCTCAGTCCGGAGCCCGTCAGCGAACCGAGACCTGTCGATCAACCTCAGCCCGCAGTTGAGGTCGAGGTGACCAATTCCAACCGGTCATTTCACAACGCCCGCCAGCAAAAGCATACCGAACCGGTGATTGAAGTCGTCAAGGTGATGCACACTGCTGAAATCACAGACCGCACGACTGGGAAAACAAGAAGCAGCAGAGGCGTGCAACCTAACCTGATAACCCGGGATGAAAAACCCTCCATGACCGCCGGCCCGAAGACTGGAGAAGTCGACGCAGAAGCGTCGGTTCCGGCAGTGCCGGAACCGACCATTCGGGTACGCCCAAAAAACCACACCAGCCAACTCAACCGGACCCGAACGCCGCAGGAAAAATTGGTGACTATGGTTTTTGCAACAGCAATCGTTGTTGGCATCAGCATTGCCGGTTGGAATTGGCTGGTAGAACCTGACCCCACCGTCGTCGCAAACCAAGCCACGCTTGGACAACGGGACACTGCCGACCGCTCCCCATCTGATATCACAGAGCCAAATCAGCCTGGCAACGACTCAATCAACGCAGGTAACCTGTCGAATGGGTCACCGACCGAACCCGCTGCATCGATCGCTGGTGCAGACAGCAAAAATGGTAGCAGTACCACCGTCGAGGCTGTCGCGCAATCACAACACGGAACTCAGGCAGACCGGAGAACAAAAGACGAGGATGACGCACTGTCGGAAAATCCGCCACGAAAGAACGGCACCACGCAATCACCAACACGCGCCATCGGGTCAGTTGACGGTTCCGAGACTGCTCCACTGACCCTGTCCACGGGGACACTTTTTCGCCCTCGATTTGGAACCAGTGAAGGTGAGATCAATGCAGGAACGGCCTTCGCAGCCAAGCTAAACGGGAAGTCACAAGTACTGATTCTCAGCGCGTTGCACTTATTTGGACCGTCCGGAGGACTGAAAGCCGATATCGAACCTGACCAACTCGCTAAGGCTTGGAAAAAACTGATCGTCGAGGACTGCAAAACTCAGAATTATTTTGGCGAAATCCGAATGCAGCCAATCAACTTGATTGGTGCCAAGCCACACCCTCAAAAGTCTGACTTGGGTGACATCGCCGCCTGCACGGTCAAAGATGCCACTGCAATGGAAGCGCTGTCGTTATCGCAACGCATCCCTTCCAACGGCGAACACGTATGGCTCTTGTCGAAATTGCCCGGATCGAGAGAACTCCTCCATGCTGCCGTCGTCGAGCGTCTTGATAACGGCTGGCTGCGATATAGCCTTCGAAACGACAACCTAAACCTGAAAAACACTGGCGGAGCCCCAATCATTGACCACCAAGGTAAGGTCGTTGCCGTGAACGCCAGGATCACACAGGAGAGCGGGAAGTCCATTGGGCATGGCACCCCGGTCGTCAACTTCTACCCGACACTTGCCACTCTTGTGCAGTAGCCTGCTGCGCGCACTTTTGACCTCCGGGTAAGATCTTGCATTGAGCCGAATCTTCTATCTTCCCCACACCCCCTGAAGAAATCTTTTTGCTTCGCTATCGCGTTCCGCATTCTTCAGCAACATGCGCACACCAATAACATGGCAATATTCCACCACGACTTTGACAAACCTGAAGATTATCTTCATCATCGTGCTCCTTATCTTCTTGTCGAAACAATTGTTTCGATCGACGAACGATCTGTTGTCACCGAAAAGCAGATTTCAGGCGAGGAATTCTTTCTCGAAGGACATTTCCCCGGCGCCCCCATCTTCCCTGGTGCAATGTTGCAGGAACTATCTACGCAGTCAGCTGGCGTCTTAATTGCTGCACGGCACAATCCAATGGAAATTTACAACACACACGACCCCCACTTCAACAAATATGCTCTGGGTGTGCTCGTCCGTGTGAAGCAAGCCAAATACAAAGGCTTTGCACGTCCCGGAGACCGGCTTCGGGTGGAAGTCACACTGAACGAAATGATCAGTGGCATTTTCGACTTCACCGCTCGCGTCACAAGCGGAAACGCGTTGATCATGAAAAATCAGTTCCAACTGACCAATGTGCTTTCAAGCGTTCTTGGCAGCCATGAAGAATAGGCCACTGCAGCGATACCAACGCCCTTAATGCATAGCCAAAAATCACGGAATAGAATTCTCAAGTTCATCCAAGCCCCTTCGGGGCATCTCGGATCAAAGTGCGGCTGGCCATCAGAATCTGCCAATCGACGCGCTGTATTCAACGGGCTTTATTCTTCTTCGCCAATTTTTTCATCGCTTTGACTTCGTTTTTATCGACTACCCAGCCACGACAGACCGGCGCACCACAAAGACAACGTGGAATCCAGTGTAGCGCGGGCCACTGGTAATCGAAATTCAATTCGGTGCCAGGTTCGATGTTGCACAGGGCAAGCAACCCAAGCGTATATTCCGTGATCTGCAAAAGCTCCGCATTGGGGCTACAAGAGTGGTTCAGGAATGCTGCCGGAATCGACGGCTCCATGCTCCACTTGTCATTCAGTTCCATGACAAAGCTGGATCCGTTGTACGACTCGCGTTCAATCAATTGCCCTGTAATCTCGATAATGAGCTCACCCGGCAAGAATTGGCGTCTGGCAAAAACACCAAACCCACAGTTTGCTTTACGTACTTCGACGTCCCGATCACGATAGCTCCGGTAGCCGTATTCCGCATCCACCTTACGCTGCAGCTTCTTGCGGCGCGATTTCTCAAGAACCTTCATGGACTTTTAACACTTCGACTTCTGACGCTTGTGACTTCTGTTTTCATGCAACTCACGGGTGCGGCGTGGTTTTACTGATGGCACCGCAAGTCGTCAACGGGAAAACAGGTTGGCAGGACCAACAAAATTGCGTCTGTGAAATCCAATCCTCAATCGACCTGCAAGGTAACTTGAAACTCCGCAAAAATTCCGGAAACAGAAAGGCCCCGGGCGTTCATGCGCAGGCAAGTCGACTGACATACTCCACCCACCGTCAACTTTCCCGACTTTCTTGCAACTGACCATCCCCGAACGGTTTGTAATTTTCGCCATCCAGTCAAATTCTCTGATGAACAAGTAGCGGCAATGACATGGGCCTCAGACGTTATTACAGGAGAAGATGCGGAATTTTCGAATCAAGCCCATGATTTCAGCATGGAACAACGACGGCACCTACAATGACCCGAAAAGCGAAACACTTTCACTCGCTTATATTGTCACTCGCTACACCGTCACTTGCGACACTTGTTCACTCGCCCGGCAGTCACTCGCTCATGAACAGTCCCACCACTGCTTCACAGCCTCCGACTACCAGAACTTGCAGGCAGATCCATCACGCGACCTGCGGCCCCTGAAACAGATGCTCACCAATCCAGATCGCAAAGACTTCAACAGGGTTCCCATGCCAGTCTTCACTCTACCGCGTCTCTTGCTTGCACTTTTAACCGTACTTTCTCCCAGCACGTTTACGCGTTTTGCATGGAGCGCTGATCACCATGTCGGCACAGCCCCCACGGACGAGAAACACAGAACCAATGTGCTGTTCATTGCGGTGGATGACCTGCGCCCTGCATTGGGGTGCTACGGTGACAAGACCGCGGTAACACCACACCTGGATCGGCTTGCCTCACGCGGCACTGTCTTCAAGCGTGCCTATTGCCAACAGGCCTTGTGCAGTCCCTCACGCCTCTCTCTTCTCACTGGGAAACGCCCTGACTCAACGCGAGTCTGGGACCTTTCGACTCATTTTCGAGAAGCATTACCCGGCACAGTAACGCTTCCCCAACTTTTCAAGCAGCATGGTTACCAAACGCAAGCGATTGGTAAAGTCCTGCATGGGAATGGTAAACCAGCTGTTGACCCGCCCTCATGGACGCACGAGCCGCTGTTTGCCATCAACCGTGACCCCAAACTGCGCTATGCACTCGCAAAGAACTTAAGAGGCACAGGACTCAAACGTGGGGCAACCGAATCAGCCGATGTCTCAGATGACACCTATGTTGATGGCCAAGTCAGCGAGGCGGCCATCAAACGCCTGACAGAATTCAAAGCAAGCGATACCCCCTTCTTTTTGGCCGTGGGTTTCCGCAAACCACACCTCCCCTTTTGTGCCCCCAGCCGCTACTGGCAACTTTATCAGCGGGAAGACATTTCATCACCAGAACCACATGCCCCCCCAACCAATGCACCGGAGCTAGCCACTCGCAGCTGGAGAGAACTAGAAGGTTACACTGACATCCCCAGCAACGGAGAATTGCCTGCCGAGAAAACCCAGGAACTGAGACACGGATACTACGCCTGTGTCAGTTACATCGATGCCCAGATTGGCCGCATTTTAAATCACCTCTCAGAACTGAATTTGGCAGACAATACGCTGATCATCGTCTGGGGTGATCATGGTTTTCACCTTGGTGAGCAGCAACTGTGGACAAAAGCGAACAACTACGAACTATCCACTCGCGTTCCTCTGATCGTTGCACTTCCGGACAACAACACTTCCCGTGTGGCCACCAGCCGAAAACCAGAAAAAGCCACCTTCTGCGACAAACTCGTTGAACTGGTCGACGTTTACCCGACCCTCGCGGAAACCTGTGGGCTACCGATCCCTTCCGGACTCGAGGGCACAAGCTTCTACCCTTTATTAAAAAATGCTCATCAGGCGTGGAAGCCCGCTGCCTTCATGCAACACCCCCGAGACACAACATCGAACCGACACAAGAGTCACGGCAACATCATGGGCTATGCGGTCCGCACCGACCGATATCGTTACGTTGAGTGGAGGAAATGGAAAGGTGGTAAAATCGTCGATCGTGAACTTTACGACTACAACGTAAGTGACAAAGAAATAGAAAACTGCATTGGAAACCCACAGTACGCCCAGACACAGAAGGAACTTCAGAGAACCCTCGCTGCAGGGTGGGAGCAGGCACAGCCGCCGTCACAAAGCAGACCGTGAAAGATCGCCAACACCATCCCTGTCACCCAAAGCAAATCCTGCATCTTTCCCATCGCCATTGTTCATTCCCGTGAAATCTATCGCAACGGACGACACGACATTGCCAAGTGAAGTGCTGCTCCCAACCTCCCTTCCCGGGTGTTGATCAACAGGGAATGTGGTGATAACACAGCAACTCACCGACGCGCGACAGAAACAGAAATACAGCATTCAAAACCAGAGAATCAATCCTGTGATACTTCCTTACCCCATGCGAAATCTGCAACTGTCTATTTCAGTGATGCTTGTATTGTTGACCACAGGCCTGTGCGTTCCGCATGAAAGTAGCGGAACGGAACTGACCGATAAAACACGCCCGAACATCCTGGTCATCATTTCCGAGGACAACGGTCAGGAACTTGGATGCTATGGAAACCCGCACGTCAAAACGCCGATCCTGAACGGACTCGCCTCAGAGGGTGTTCGCTTTCATAATGCGTACGTGCCTCAGGCTGGCTGCAGTCAATCGCGGGCAGCCTACCTGACGGGACTGTACCCACACCAGAACGGCCAAATTGGCTTGGCAACATGGAAGTTCCGCATGTACAACGAGGCCCAGCCCAACTTGGTGCAGATCCTGCACGAAGCCGGATACCGCACAGGAATCATTGGCAAGATCCATGTGAATCCAAAAACAGCTTTTCCATTCGATTTCAAACGAATCACAACATCCAACTTTGCCCGGCAAAACCTTGAGAAATATGCCGAGGAGGCGTCAGAGTTTTTCGCCGAATCATCACGTCCCTTCTTTCTCGCAGTCAACTACCCAGATGCACATCGTCCTTTTACGAAGCAAGTCGATGGACTTCCACGGGAGCCGCTGACTGGAACCGATGTCCCGCCGCTCAACTACATGGGCCTCGATTCACCTCAACTCCGAACCGAGACGGCCAACTATTACAACTGCATGAACCGTTTGGATCACTTGATTGGTGATCTATTGTCACAATTGAAAAAGTCGGGGCAGGACAAGGACACTCTTGTTGTTTACTTTGGTGACCATGGGGCAGACCTTCTGCGTGGAAAACGCACATCGTATGAAGGAGGAGTCCGTGTACCAATGATCATCCGGTGGCCAGGACACACCGCACCGGGAACGGTCCGAAACGAACTCGTCTCAACCTTGGATTTGATGCCCACGCTGCTGGAAGCTGCCGGTGTTCATGGCCCTGAAAAACTACCTGGCCGATCCTTGGCACCACTCTTTCAAAATGATGCAGTCAAGTGGCGTGAACATCTTTACACAGAATACCATCTGCACTCGGCCCACAATTTTTTCCCGCAGCGAACCGTACGCGATGCACGCTACAAACTGATTCAGAACCTGCAGCCTGATGAAATCAATCCGGGCTACACATTCACCATCAACCGCTTCTTTGAAGGACTTCCTCAGATCATACAGGCAGCTCCCCGCAAAGTACGAACTGCTTACCGCCTGATGGAAAAACCACCAGAATATGAACTGTATGACTTATTGAAAGATCCATGGGAATTCGAGAATCTGGCTGCAGATCCTCAACATCACGCAACACTTCAAAAATTACGTGAAAAGCTGGACCAGTGGCGAGTTGAAACGAATGATCCGTTGCTCAGTCCTGCCAACCTGTCCCGCCTTAAGGCTGAGGTTGAGTCATGTTTCATTGACGGCAAAGCAGTCAAGAAGGCGGTTGATTTTGAATATCCAGACTACTTCTTCCAGAAATAGATCGACGTTGCCC
>JAPOKD010000999.1 GCA_029977825.1 Planctomycetota bacterium
AGATCAGCGATCCGTTCGAGATGACGCGACGCACTGAAGCAGTGGACGGCGGGGGCGATGTAATCAGAGTTTTCCCGCATCATCTCATGTAACAGCTCAATCAGGATCTGGTTTTTTTGATCAACTTCGTCGTCTGCCGCGATCACCGCACGCGACTTATCAACATCGCCTTCGATGAACGAATCAAGCGCATTCTTAACCATCCGCGTTGCACCGGCCGCCATCTCATCGAGCTCTTCCGGGACTGGAAATAAGGGGTACTGCTGGATCGATTTGGCACGCTCGGCAATATTGCACGCGAGGTCTGCCATCCGTTCAAGTTCGTTGTTGACTTTGACCACGGTGAAGAGCCATCGCATGCTGGTTGCTACCGGCTGATGTAGAGCGAGCAGCTTCAGGCATTCCTCTTCAAATTTGATGTCGTTGGCATCGATGACGGCGTCCTGTTCGATCACTTCATCGGCCAGGTCTGTACGTCTTTCTGCCAATGAGCGGACTGCCGAGAGAATCATCTGTTCGACCAGGCCGAACTGGGAAATCAGGTCACTCCGTAGTGAGTCCAGTTCCCGATCAAGGTGTTTGGTCATAAGGTTATCCTTGACGGAGTGGTCGGGTAGCGAGACGGGGCTGCACTCAATGTTAGCCAAACCGGCCGCTAATGTAATCCTCAGTGCGTTTGTTTGCAGGATTGGTAAAGATGCTTTGTGTGTCATTCATTTCGATAAGTTGACCCTCGAAAAAGAATGCTGTCTCATCGCTGCATCGTGATGCCTGTTGCATGTTGTGCGTGACAATGACGATTGTGTATTGGTGACGAAGCTCATTCATCAATTCTTCAATTGCAAGTGTGCTGCCGGGATCCAAGGCACTGCATGGTTCGTCCATCAGTAGAATTTCTGGTCCGACAGCAATCGTACGAGCAATACAAAGCCTTTGTTGTTGGCCTCCGGAGAGCCCCAGAGCTGGGGCATTCAGGCGATCCTTCACCTCGTCCCAGACAGCCGCTTTACGGAGGGACCACTCGACGATGTCCATCAGTTCGCTGCGACGTAGTTTCATGTGTAGGCGCGGCCCGAAAGCTACGTTGTCGAAGATCGACTTGGGGAAAGGATTGGGCTTTTGAAAAACGATTCCCACTTTCCTGCGAAGATCAACAACATCAGTTGTGCTCGCAAGAAGATCCAGATCACCTAATTGCAAACGGCCTGTCGCTCGCGCTGAGTGAATGGTGTCGTTCATTCGGTTCACCCAACGAAGCAGCGTGCTTTTTCCGCATCCGCTAGGGCCAATGAACGCTGTGACTTTGTTCTGCTTCACGTTAAGGGAGATGGACTTGAGCGCTTGAAAGCTACCATACCATGAACAGAGATCTTCCATCTCGATAGCGTTGCAGGCAGGGGCGATTTTCGTCTCCTCGGTTTTCATGTGCGATGCCGTGGGAGGGCTTGTTTGAGTGCGTCTGGCGCGGAGCGTTGAACTCTTTGCTTCGGGTGGGGGTGTGACAGCATTGGTCATGCGATCAGAGTCCGGAATTATGAGGTCTCGGTTGATTTAATGAAGTTTGTTCTGCATTCGATGGCGGATAAACACGGCAACTGCGTTGAAACTCAGGAGGATCGCAAGGAGAACTACAATACCGCCGGCTGCAATGGTATGGAACTCCTCCTGAGGGCGTGACGTCCAATTGTATATCTGAAGTGGCATAACGGTGTAATCATCCATCAAATGTTGCGGAGCCGAGCGGATGTAGACAATGCCGGCAATGATCAAAATCGGAGCTGTTTCCCCAATCGCTCTGCTAATCGCAAGAATTGATCCAGTCATGATTCCTGGTACTGCCGAGGGCAACGTTACATTCCAAACCACTTGCCAGGGCGTCGAGCCCAACCC
>JAPOKD010000497.1 GCA_029977825.1 Planctomycetota bacterium
CTGACTTGAAGCCTGTACCGGAAGAACAAAGTCGATTACACGATCAAGCATTGATCGCAGACGCGGTGGTGTTGGTCGATATTGGGGTCCCCATCACTTATGCGGTCACGTTGGTAAAAACAGCCGATGAGCTCCACTACCAGATGATGCTCGCAGGCCTCACGCCCGCAGAGGCTGTCGAACTGGTGCGATTGATCCTGCCTTCCTGTTTACCTGATACCGAAGAGGTCGTCGCCAGCGAACTTGGTGCAGGCACTGGTGCGATTGTACTCGCCGGTGTGTTTTATGGTATTTCCAAAGCGATCGCCGACTATGGTGATACATGGGGCCCAACCGACAGTGGTGGAAAAACTGAATCGACAGACGACGAAGGTTCGGGGGACAACAATTCCGGTGACGGTGGTAGCGACGGCGATTCAGATGGATCCGGTGGTGGATCTGACAACTCCGGTGGTGATGACAACAGCAGCGACTGAGTTACCCCGGTCGATGCCCGGCACGTCAAAAAGATCCCACCCGCGTCCAATCAGTCATTGCATCCAAGAAATCTTGGCATTCAATAATTCATTGGGCGTGGGTTTTCTACAATCACCAAAAAACCACCCCGCTGCGTGCAGGATTAATCACCAGTTTCAGATTTAACCTTACTTGCTTCGTGCGGTCAGGATCTCTTCCAGCCAATCCTGTTCGTTATCATCACGTGTAAGATTCCAATAAACGAGGCCCTGATAGTACTGGATCTGTACCGGCTTGATACGATCATGTTCCGAGACCAGCAGTTTGATTGGGCTCCCCTGTTCCGCCCGCTTCACTGCATCCAGCATGCGACCTGCAGTCCATTTGTGATCACCAACAGCGACAATACTTTGCCGAGGAGCCAACATGGCTTTATCTGCGGGGCTATCAAGTAACACGCTCTTGATTTCACCTGCAGTTGAGATGGAAAGTCCCAGTGAATCGAGCAGATCGACACCAGATCGTTGGCGAAATGTATTGTTTGGGATCTTCGGATTCTTGCTGGTGGTCTCAAACCTGTAACCCAACAGACTCGCAACTTCAGGATCAAATTGCTGTTGAAACGATTCGATCCGACGGGCTATCAAACCATCCCAGTCAAAAGTTGCTATGGATTGAAGTTGCTTCACAACTTCTGCGCGATCAAAGGGTGCTGGCTGTTTCACTGATCGTTGTGCCCTGAAGAACACGTGACAAAAATCATCCAGCGATTTTTTACCCTTTGTGAGATGGCGTATCCTCGCATCAGCTTCCAACCAAAACAGCATGCCTTCCATGTAGTAATCCTGACTGCGTCTCAATCCGCCCCAACTTGGGCTGGCAGCTCGAAGAATATGTGAGGCAGCCGCTGTGTCCGCGAGTGTCCGCCATTGCCGGCCCTGCTGGTTCATCGCATTCCGGAGTTCAACCAGGAGCCGGTTCTTGAACTCGTCATGACTCATCAAACCACTTCTAGCTTCCACGAGTTCTCCCAGATACTGCGTAAGCCCCTCATAAACCCACAGCAGCTCTGTGTCTTTCGGTGCATGAAAATCGCTCGTCAACATCCCCTTGGGCCTTCGATACTTTCCGCACCAGGCATGCAAATACTCATGGGGGACTAAAAGACGATCCCAACCCTTCAGCGCACTCACCGACTTCAGTGAAGACGGAGGCAGAATATTGAAGGTGGAACGTGCATGTTCAAGACCATTCTTGGGCAGTGAATCAGTAACGCCAAGTAAAATATCAAAACGGTCAAAGGGATGAGACGCGATCAGAAAGGATGTCTGCCGCACCATTTCTGCATACTTTTTGACCACCTCATCGCTGATACCACCGGCACCCTCCTGGTCGGAGAAGACATGAAGGGTATGCGGAGGAGAAAGTTCTGTATCTGTGACAAGTTCAAAACTGCGATAATGCCTGCCAAGCATCAACGGGCTATCGACAAGTGTACGCAGAGTGACCGGGTGAAACGAGCGATCATCTTGCGAGTTCAAATCGTCGCTCGACTTCCTCAAAGCAGAGGCTACCTGCCATTGAGAAGGAAGACGCAACTTGAGGCCAATCTTCTGTTCATCAATATCGGCTCCGTCGGGATAAAGTAGCAAACAGCTTGGATTCACGACTCCAATGGTTCCCCCAAAAAAACAGTCGTGACCGAAGGATGTGGTCGTTGGCTGGTTTACAACATAGCGCAGCGAGACATGAATTGCCTCTGATCCACTTGGTGCTTCGACCTCCAGACGGTAGACCTCACCCGGAGTCCGTCTCCAGTTCAAACGCTCGCCATCAGTGTCATGAACTTGAAGACCTGCGATATTTGCAATGGGTCCGCCGGGACCGTGTGAGCCGGGTACCCACTTGGGATACCACAACGATATTGTGCCCGCCTTCGAACTCGATGAAACAGGAATAGTCAGTTTTGCTTCGATCAGACCCCGACTTGGTTTGCTGCAATCGATCACCAAGTGCATCAAATTGGACCCGTCTTTTTCTCCTTGAGCGAAGACTACGTCGGTCCCCGTAATCGCAGGCGCAAAGAGCGACAGAAGGAGAATTTTCCCAAGAAGCGAATCGTGCATGGCGGTACTTTTGCTTGACGAAAACAAGAACTGAATCACCACTTTGCATGGTGGAACCACAGGTTTCAACGAAAAAGAATCGAATTGGAGCATTCGGTACACGAGAATGTGAATAGACGGCCATTTCTGAACAGCCCAGCATATTCGAGTCTGAATCGACAAGGATCATCCGGCTATTCACAACACAGATCAATCCCACATCTGAGCGCGCCACAAACCCCATGCGACTTATCGTTGCTGATACAGAATTCTAATCATGTCTGCGGATACTTGTCTCTCGAAGATCAGGTCGCATCCCCATGTCACAAGGGACAACACCAAGAAATCCCATTGCCATTTTTATGACGAAATTATGATCTTACAGGAAGTCCACCTGACAAGACTTTCGAATCACCGCACTCAAGGCAGAATCTAGTACATCTGGAACTTGACTGGCACCGCATCGGACAAGCCCGTTGTAGAACAACATACAGCAGCGGCCTGATGAGCAGGCTGTCTCCATTCATCGCTGCTCGACGGTTCCATCACTTTGCTCTTCGCTGATGCAGCCAGACGGATTCTTCGTCAACTGCCGGGAAGCACATGATCTGAAAAATGATCAAGCGTCAAGTGATAGCCATTGGCATTGGCATACCTGTCGTGATCTGTCACGCCAAGAAATTCAAACACCTCTTTCAGTTGTACTACCGGTGTATTTTCATCCAATGCCCTCGCACTTGGAAGATTGTAAAAGGGGATATAGCACCACTGATGATGTTCGTAATGCATCCACACGTTGTGGGGAAAGAGGATCTGCTGTAACAACCAATGAGTCTGATAGCGATGTGTCTCAGCAATGCCACGATGCTCGGTCCATCCCCGCAGTTCGATCAAAGCCCAAAACACTGTTGGAATAGCGATTGCATAAAGACCTAGCAGCCAGAGGCTGTCCAGCATCCACAATGTGAATGCGAAGCACGCCCACCAGATCGGGATACCAATCCACTCTGTTTTTGTTTGCGGCAGCAGGCTACGGATCAGTTTTGCATAATCAAGCAGTTGCATTCCAAGACAGCCCTTGATAAATCGCCAAGCAGGAGCCACTGCTTTCACTGGAATCTTCCACTCGCTGGACTGGAAAAAATGCCTCTCAGGATCATGTTCTGTGCCAAGATGACGGTGATGACGTTGATGGAAACAACGATATCCAGTAAGCGATCCGCCGAGCGGCCAAAAGCAAAGCACCATGCCGATGGCATCATTGACCTTCCGCCGCCGAGTCACCGTATAGTGCGCTGCTTCATGGCCCAGAACACCGAGTGCGTGTTGTCGCGTCCCGATCACCATCACGCTTGCCAGACAGACCCACCACGTCGGCCAAATCGCTGCAAAAAGCATCGCTGCGAAGATGATCATCCAATCCACAACCAATGCCACGACGAGTCGCCAAACCACAGGCTTGGCGAGTTGTTTCAACTGACGCTGAACATCCCTCGTACTGTCGCCAGTCCCGTTCAGTGTACGCTGCACAGTTCGATGGATTTTCTTGTTCTGGTTCATGGCAGTGTTCTCGTGTCAGGTTGTTTGTTCGGCTGGAGAGCGTTTTTGAAATGATCTGATTCAACAGGCGAGACCACTCGCGACGTGAATGCCTGCCGAGATCGTTGCGTTCGCTGAGGCCAATTGGCGACGCATTTCTGGAAGTAGTTCCCGCATCTCCGCAGCAAGATCTTTTGGCAACTGTTCGATTTTGAACTGTGTGGTAATCCTGAAAAACGACTCGAGTCCTATCTGCTCACTACTCATGACCTCTACCTGCCGATTCACGTTGGCAAAGTGATGTGATTTCAGTAAACCGTCGAGTGTTCGCCCAACGTGTCGATTACCACCGCCCTCGGTTTGAAAGACGCCAGCCGCTCTCGTCAACTGTTCGAACGAGGAACATGCAGGTGTGACCTCCAGATCGCGATCATCAACATCCACGATCAGGACGCGACCACCTGGCTTCAGAACTCGTTTGATTTCAGCAACTGCAGTGACAGGATTACTCAAGTGCTGAAACAAAAATCTTGCGTAAACGAAATCGAATGAAGATGCTTCGAACGGCAAATCTGTGCAGTCTGCCTTACGAAATGCCGGCGCCTCACAACCATCCTGCTGCGAATCACAGATTGCAACCTTCAAAAGGGATTCATTGAGATCGACTCCTGTCACATGACTATCAGGAACAAGAGACTTGATTTTGCGAGTCACAACTCCGGGGCCACAAGCCAAATCAAGAATGTCCCGACAATTCTGGATACCATGCGAAACCAACACGGCCTTTTCCTGTTCCCAAAATGCGGTTGCCTGTTCTTTCAGGCGATCCAGCTCCTGATTCTTTTC
>JAPOKD010000311.1 GCA_029977825.1 Planctomycetota bacterium
AACGACAACCGCCTGACCCCCACACTTGCCGCTGCTGGTGAAGTGGGTACTCCCGCATTACCGCTTGTGATTGCGGCCCCACGTCCTGCTGGCTGGGCAATCCCAGCTCAGGACCATCCAAATCTGGCTCAAAATGTGGTTGGCATCAATGTCTCCGAACCCCTACCGCGTGGTGGTAATTACTACCCACAACCCGGGTTCCAGTATTTTCAAACCGACGACACGGACTTTGATAATGACGGAGAACCTGATTATTACCTGACGGATGCATATCTCGACTATTCCGACCCGAACAAGGCCAGGACTGCGAAAGATGAACCACTGGACATCAGTCGCAACCGTATTCCAAGTGCCAATAACGAACCGCTATTGGGTACGATTGAAGATTACTGCTCAGCCATGCTGCAACGTCTGGCTGACCCCACCAAGCCATACAACGCCGTCACCAATCCCTATCGCACGGTCGACTGGTTGCCGATTGACCTGACTGTATTCAGCGGTGAGGATCGAGAAAGCAAAATCAGTGGCACAGGCGACTACACGCGACGCAGCCGGCAGCGAAATGGGCATATCAGGCAGATCGGCAACGGTGGTTCGGTATCGGCCAACTCACTGTATTCGTACGAAACAGACTTCACCTCACCGAATGTCTCAATTGCAGGAGCAAACATTGACGGTGATTACTTCCGCTTTGAGACGCAGAATGGTGGAACAGCCCATCTGCAATCATCATTCAGTTTTCTGAATACTGCTCAAGCAGACGTCAATCCGGGCTTTGCCGGCTTTGCTGCCACCTTGGGCAGTCTCGGATCACCAGCTTCGGATGGCGTGATTGGCAACGACCGCAACCTGCCGCAAACGCCATACGCAATTCATCCGTGGCTGAACCGTCCTTATGCGTCAGCGATGGAAATCACGATGGTTCCAGCTTGTTCGCAAGGCCGACTTTTTGAAGAACTCTCATTCAATCAGGGGGGTGATTCGGATGTCTTCTGCAACGGTACCAATGATGAGGACCCGACCATCGTCAACGCGCCGTTCCGACACTTGCTGAATTTTTTCCACAGCAGCGATACAGGCAACGGAATGGAATTCGCCCGTGTGTTCGACTTCGTGCACACGCTGCCGAGGTTCCGCGGCGAGGTGGAACTGATCAGTCCCAGTCGCCTGTGGGGTGGAAACAATAATACAGTGGCGATGCCGAATGCATTCAGATCGTTGCTGGCCCCTCCCTTCAATATCAAGTATGACAACCACCGTCAGGGAACCATCAACCTGAATACCATTTCGAAATTCCCTGTATGGGCCGGGTTGATGCAGGGACACATGACCGCCACTGAGTTCAGTTCACCAAACTCCTCCGCTGGCCCGCTTGCCTACAACAATTTCCAGCGTGTGCGACGCGGCTATAACGTTTCAAACAACGCTCAACCTGCAAAGGTGACTGACGGTGCTGGCCCATACAACTACGCCCCCGATCATTTGAACTCGGCTTACCCCACCGAGTTTGGTGGCGTCTTCCGACCCGGTGTCCACGCTGACAAGGCAATACGAACACGGGGCAACGCTGCGGGTCAAGGCCGCGACCAACTACGCCGCAAATCGGTCAACTGTGGACTCATGCGTGATACGGCAAATCTTTCAGCCACGGGACCTGCTCAAACTTCACTGTTTGTCCGCCGTGCGGATCAGGCTCCGATCACAACGGGAGGCAACAATCCAGCTCTGGATCGTCTCCGCAATCCCTTCATGCGACATCAAACTTTGATGCGAATGCCTAATCTTGTCTCTGACAATTCACAAGTATTTCTTGTTCGGATGACGGTTGGTTTTTTCGAAGTTGATGCTGCCACACAGTCACTGGGCCGTGAGTACAACGCTGAAATCGGCAGAAGCCAGCGTTATCAAGGCACGTTTGTCATCGATCGTTCTATTCCAGTTGGATTCTCACCAGGCCAGGACCTGAATGCCCGCGACGTTGTCATCTTTGAGAGCTACGCACAATGAAGCAGAGCAAGATCAAGCAAAGCACAGTGAATCGCCAAAACAGGAAGCGACCTAATCCGATGCACAAGACACGACATACAATCGCACCGAATAGCGTCACAAAAGCACGAGAAGGCTTTACGCTCGTCGAGATGCTGGTTGCAATGACAGTCACCTTGCTGATGATGGCTGCACTGGCGCGTGCATTTGCTTATGTGGGAACACAGATTCAGGAAAGTCGGGCAGACACTCTATTGGCAACCAGCTTGCGGGACATCACCACAAAATTGCAGGATGACCTGGGACAGTGCACGGTCGAACTGAAACCCAATACCGGCTTGGAAGAAGATCAAAACGGCTACTTCCTGTACTACGAAGGTCCCGTGACCGATGCAACCTCATCTCTGTTCCGAGCAGACAACTCATCCGGAACACTGCAACTCAATGATGCCCGCTACGGCGACTTCGATGACTACATCGCATTCACAGCCGTGGCCAAAGGTAGCCAATGGTTCCGTGGGAAAGTCCCCCGGTACATTCTTAATCAGAAATCTGCTGAACTGGCCGGAGTTGCCTACGATCCAGCCAACTTGCGGGGGACCCATTCGACGCAGTCACCATCACCTCCAAGTATGCCGAGATCATCTACTTTGCCAGCCCTGAATACGCAACGGCTTCGCTGCCAGCAAATCCTGCCTATCTGGATGTCGATGGAGATACGAATTTCGGCAGCGGCGCAGCGACCGAAAACGGTCTACCTGATCGAATCAAGATCCATCGCCGCGTATTGCTGATTCGTCCTGACCTGAATTTGAATTCAGGGGCCTATGCCAATTATGGCGGAGTCCTGCCCAAGAACAGCAAGACTCTTGCCAATGGAGCGACTCACTATTTCATGCAAGCCGATGACTGGCCCAATGCAAATGCCGTGACCCCGACAATCACCGGAAATGCGAACGCAGCCGATGGCTGGCTTTATGGTATGGCTGGCGTACATCAACAGTGTGATTTGTCAGTCCGTCGAATTGTGAGTGAGAACGGACTTCCCATTTCGGGTGGTTTTGTGGCGGCCAATTCACTGGCCGATCTCAGCCAGCCGCACAACCGATTCGCCCATGTACGTGTACCTGGAAATCTGTTGATAGGTGGTTCAAACCCCTATCCGACCTCGATGCCCGTTCTCGCCCTTGGTGATCCGGCCACGATTCTGTCAGCAGTCACACCCGACTCGACTCGACTGGCTCCCGTCAACACACCCACGACAGCCACGATTGTGACCCCAAACTGGCTCAGCGGTTTCATTCGTCCCGAGTTTGTCCTCGGCAATGACTTGACCCACATCAATGACCCGAATGATGACTGGGGTCTGCAACGCATTGGCGAAGACCTGGTCACCAATAATGTCCTGGGCTTTGATGTGCAAATTTTCGATCCCGGTGCAGCTCTCTTCAGTGACAACCCGGCTTTCTCCACTGGCAACCTGATGCAAGAAACGGTCGGTCCGGGGGATGCCGGTTACAGAAATGCGGTTCAAGCCTGGCTTAACAATCCTGTTGGTACGGATGAGACAAAACGGGGGGACGGAGCGTTTGTTGATTTGGCTTATCCCGTTCTCGCTGGTGGCGCGATGCGAGGTTGGCAACCGCGAAGACTGGACCGTCGCAGCAGCAGCGACTTCACTTTTGTCGATGCCCACAATCGAATGTCAGGTGTGGTTGTATCTCCATTCTCAGGAATTCGGGCTGTTACGGCAGATCCCCGAACCGCCTATCAGGACGCGTTGTTGCGCTCAGGACGAATGGTAACTTCCGGGCAGAGCGTTGTCCTCTTTCAGCCTGCATTTGATACTTATACCTCGGCCTATGAAAAAGACGGTTTCTATCAGGGCGTTGTCAGTTCAACCAGCAAGGGCTCTCTATGGACGACCCTCATAGATGGGAATAATTCCGTCACCGTCGATCGCGGTGCCAATGGTCTGGATGATGACTTGCAGTTTGGAGTGGATGATTTCAATGAACGGGAGACACTTGCGCCATTCCTTAATAATGCCGAAGCAGTTCGGGTGACAGTGCGGCTTGAAAATCCTTCGCTTCGTTTCGTGCGGCAAGCATCCGTCGAGTACCGTGGCAAGTAATCTTGGTATAGCTGCAAGTGATTTCAGCATGACCCACGGCGAATACACCATCAAGCTAATCCTGACCGGTACTGTCGGGGTGCTAATGCTGGGTATTGCTGTCCGATGTGCCAGTCTGCTGCAGTCTGATGCCATCGCGCGTGATTCCAATGGAGTTGCTTCCGAAATTGAAAACCTTCGGAAAGATCTGCAACAGCGTTTCAGTAATTCCACAGTGACAGAAACTGTGTCGAACGAAAGAACATGGGCTGAAATTCAAGACGATCTCAGGTCGGTCTATCACGATCAACCAGACCTGCTCAGCCAGACACGCTTCATTCCGCAGCAATTCGATCCCGCTGCCCGCGTTCGTCTGCTTCCCGGTCTGGACGGCCAACCCGGCACCGCAGACTTTGACGACAATGCAAACGGCGTGATCGATGACGCGGGTGAACTTGGAGCAACGTTCAGTGATGATCTTTGCGTCGTGGAAGCATCACAGACACCGGCTAACCTGATCCAGCCCAGCATCGTATTGCAGCGTGGGGCCTACGTTGCGACTCAGGAACGCATCACCCAGTCAACACATTACAGAGACCGCATTGTCGTGCTCTATGAAGGACGAGACAACTCGTGGTCGTTCGTACTGGATCAGTAATCACACGTGATGCTGATCCATGATCTGTGCTAGTAAGAACCTGGGCTGTTAAGAACCTGTGCATGAAGATCTGTGCCAACCAGAAGCAAATGGCCAGACGCAATTGGCCGGAAGCAACTGGGATGGGTGCAAGTATCCACCACGCCGCAGACACTGAGGATGTCACTGAGCACCTGGATGTATCTCACTGGTGAACTTGTTAAATCAGCACACAAATCAGCACACTTTGACAGAGTGGACCGACGGATCACTTCTGAGCACTCGCGTGCTGCTGCAACCCGCAAATGCGATGAGTCTGCAAACCATATTTTCAGGGAATACACGAGACAGTGAGACAGGAAGTGTCGGGTCAAAGCGGGTCTCAATTCGGAATGTTTGTCCCGAACGGCTACCTAACGGTAATAATCGCAACCTTATTTACCATCCTTGGGTGGGAAACCGGCTACGGTCTTGGCGGCGTTGCTTGCATCTCTAAAATCATCGGTCCCAACGCAAGTTCCCGCGGGCTACTGCTCAAGTCGGACCAAGTTGCCGATGAGCGTTGACAACCCTGTTTTCGCGGCATGCCAGAAGTCCTTTCCGTTGGTTTTCGATTGCAGTCCGATTCCTGTTTTTCTCTTCCTCCTTTCCTGACGACCGAACATGCCTGACCACCACACGCTGGACATCAAACGCGTTGCCATTCTTTTTGCTGGAGGCCCTGCGCCGGCAGCCAACGCCGTGATCTCGACTGCAGCTTTTTCTTTTCTCGAGGAAGGTGCCCAGGTATTCGGTATCAAGCACGGTTATAGCCGCTTGGCGGAATATACTGCAGCCGGTCCGTTGCAGGAGGGTGAAGACTACATTCGCTTCACGCACGATAGCCTGACTCACGCGCGCAGCAGCCGTGGGATCATGATCGGGACAGCACGAACCAACCCAGGCAAGCACGTCAGTGCTCCGGAACATCTGAAAGACGCTGAACTGGTTGCCCCCCTTCGTCGCGTCTACGAAGGTCTCTGTTCTCTTGAAGTCGACGCATTGATTTCGATCGGCGGCGATGACACGCTGAAAACCGCCAACAAAATGAAGATGTTCCAAGACAATCTTCCGGAAGATGCCCGGCGATTTCCCGTCATTCACCTGCCAAAAACAATTGACAATGACTACTCAGGCATCGACTTCACATTCGGATTTTTCACTGCTGTCGAGACTTTGGCAGAAGAAATTCGAAATCTGAATTACGACGCCGCTGCCGGTCGCGCGTATTTTCTATGCGAAGCCATGGGTCGCAGTGCAGGTTGGCTCGCCTACGGCGCTGCGATTGCCGGTGAAGCCAGCATGGTGCTCAGTGTGGAAGATGTCACCGGCTCACTCGCCGAGGAAGAGGTGGTAAATCAGGAAACCGGCGAAACTCGAAAGGTAATGGCGCTTGATCGCGTTGTCGATCGCATGGTTGACATGATGATGGCCCGAGAACGAGAAGGCCGTGAATACGGGACAATTGTCGTTGCCGAAGGGATGGCGGAATATCTGCCGACAAAATATCTCGAGGGAGTGAGTCGTGATGACCATGGACACATCAACATATCTTCCATCAATTTGTCAACTTTGCTCGCCACACTCTTGAGTGAACGATACAACGAGCGGACCGGACGAACCAGAAAAATCAATGGTTTGCAACTGGGATACGAGTCCCGATGCGCCCCCCCTCACGCTTACGATGTGATGCTCGGTTCCCAGTTGGGCGTCGGAGCCTACCGCGCTCTGGTTGAGGAAAAATTGAACGGTGTGATGGTTTCAGTATCGGGGCAATTGGATCTGCACTACGTGCCTTTTGAAGATCTTGTCGACCCAAAAACTCTGGTGACCAAGGTTCGCTTCATCGAGCAGGAAAGTGACTTCCACCGCTTGGCACGCTTCCTTGAAACGTGCATCGACAGCTAGAAAAC
>JAPOKD010000977.1 GCA_029977825.1 Planctomycetota bacterium
AGGCTTGCTTCGCTGACGCTTCGGTAGCATCCTGATATGCTTCTTGCTTCACGACTGCCGGGGCTGGTTGAGTGATGGTCGGCAGATGCAGCCGGCAGCCAGGCAAAGAGGCCTTCCCATTGACCAGTCTGGAGCATGCCGCGGCGACTGTAGTACTGGGCGAAGACTGCCGTACTGGGCGAAAACGTTCCTGTGCGGTTTGTGTGCTGTGCGAGGTACATGCGATAAATGAAGTAGATGCAGCACGATTGCAGTTCCGGTTAGTTCTCAGACAAATTACTCTTCATCCGAATCCGTCATCATGTCTCTGAGTGAAATGCCTACGGGCGAAAATGGCGACAAGACCGGCGGGCAAACCTCGGACCATCCTGCCGAGCCGTTACGCAGCGTTCATACTTCGAATCTTCCCGAGATCCTCGAGCATCTTGGTTGTTCCTTGATGGTGAGTACCTATCAAGCGGGAAGACTCGTGATGTTACGCGCACAAGATGGGGTTCTAAACACGCACTTTCGCTCCTTTGACAAGCCGATGGGGCTTGCCTTGCATGACAGCCGTTTAGCCGTGGGGGCAGCTAACAGCATTTGGGAGTTTCATAATCTCCCGGCTGTGGGAGAGAAAATCGATTCCGCAGTGCAATCGAAATCGGAGAGGCAGCATGATGCTTGTTTTCTGCCACGTGTGACCCATTGGACCGGGGATATACAGATCCATGAAATGGCGTGGGTTGGTCAGGGTGCTGAAGCTGACTTGTTGTTTGTGAATACGCGATTCTCGTGCCTTTGCAAACGGAGTGGGCTTTACAACTTTGAACCTGTTTGGAGACCTTCGTTCATCAACACTTTCATACCGGGTGATTGTTGTCATCTCAATGGTTTGGGTTTGCAGAATGGCGTGGCGAAATATGTAACTGCCCTGGGTGAAACGTCGACGCCTCGAGGATGGCGCGAAAACAAAAGGGATGGTGGTATCCTGATGGATGTTGAGACCGGTGAGGTGATTACCCGTGGATTGTCGATGCCACATTCACCGCGCTGGTATCGTAACCGGCTGTGGGTGCTGGAATCGGGTCGAGGAGGCTTGGGCTATATCGACAGCAGCACGGGAAGGTACGTTGAATTGATTGCCTTGCCCGGGTTCACTCGCGGTCTGTCGTTCTGTGGTCCACTTGCGTTTGTGGGGCTGTCACAGGTTCGTGAAACGGCCGTGTTTGGTGGAGTCCCCATCGCAGAGCAGCAACTTGAGGAACGCACCTGTGGAATCTGGGTTGTGAATTTGGAAACTGCTGAGACGATTGCTTTTGTCAAATTCGAGGATGCAGTTCAGGAGATCTTTGCAGTGGAGGTGATCCCCCATCGCTTTCCCGAGTTGGTGAATGAGGAAAAAGAACTGCTGGACGGTTCTTTTGAGTTGCCTGATGACGTGTTGGCTGGGGTGCCACAGGAGTTGCGTTCAGACGATCGTCGGATGAGCGATTGACAGCGTGCGTTTTCACATCAGACTGACGCAAGATATGCTTGTTGTTCCATTGTCGCCAGAGTTTTAAAGCCATGACACGCCTGTTTGCCGGCACACCGTTTGACATCCCGCCGACGTGTGATCGTTGTGGTGAGTTGGAGGAGTCTTGCAGCTGCGAGCCTTTGGGACCGGAGCGTCTTCCTGCAGAAAAGCAGACCGCAAAGGTACGAGTTGATCGTCGCAAGCACAAAAGGATGGTGACGGTTGTGTGGGGATTGGATCCGAACGACTGCGACCTTCCCGAATTATTGTCGAAACTCAAGTCTGCCTGCGGTAGTGGCGGCAGCTTGCAGAATGACCAGATCGAATTGCAGGGAGATCATATGGGGCGGGTCAAAACCCAGTTACGGGAAATCGGTTTCAAAGTCGCCAAGTGAAGGCGGTGTTGGGCTTCTGGCCTGTTGTTCGCGGTCGATGGATGGTGCAATTTGATACGGAGCATGATTGACATGGAGCATGATTGACATGGAGCATGATTGACATGGAGCACGATTGACACGGAACACGGGGAAAGCAACACCCTGTTTTAAAAGTGGCTTTCTGCGCCTTGCGAACCTCCGCTTTCTGCCATGTCTGCTAGAGTGCTTCGTAAGTAAACAA
>JAPOKD010000383.1 GCA_029977825.1 Planctomycetota bacterium
CCGTGTAAATGAGGGGGCTGCCGTGAAGAGCGGTGCAGGCTCAGACCGGTACACCCTGATTACCGATGCACCCTGATACCGGTGCTCGCGGAATTCAAGCGTGTTTCTGCAGAGTGTTCGTGCGAATGGACGTTTGTTGAGCCGCCCAGTTGGTGGCGGCGAGTGCACTGATTAAGGGGGGGCGGCGTGATCTCTCCGTTGGTTCACGCTACGCGGTAGATTTTGCCGGCTGATCTTGTTGGCTGGTTTTGGCGGCGATCGGTTTGGCGGGCGACGGGACTCGAGGTTCCTGAATCTCAAACAATGTTTCGCATTCGCGGCGATCGGTCTGATCAGTTTCGGTGGCGTCTTCGCCTTCCTTGGGGGGCGAACTTCTGCTGGATATCAGCCACTGATTGAATCAATAGTTCCGCCTCGTCCAACGTGTTGTACAGGTAAAAGCTGGCTCGCGTGGTTGCCGTCAGGCCCAGCGCATGATGAAGAGGCATTGTGCAGTGGTGTCCGGCGCGAACGGCTATACCACGTCCGCTCAGTGAATGCGCGACATCATGCGCATGTGCGTGGCTGAGGACGAAACTGACAATTCCAGTTTTGTTGCCCGTTTGGGGCCCAATGACAGTCACCCCCTCAATCTGGCGTAATCCATCCTCTGCCCGCTTGGCGAGTTTCTTTTCGTGCTCGTCAATCTCAGCGAGCCCAATCTCACTGAGGTATTCCACCGCTGCTTGAAGCGCAATGGCTTCCGCAATCGGTGGCGTGCCCGCTTCAAACTTGTCTGGCAAGGAAGCAGTGGTGAAGCCTTCTGTTGAAACGCGATTGATCATTCCACCACCTCCGAGAAATGGCGGCATCTGTTCCAGTAGGTCTTCTTTGCCATGCAGCACGCCGATCCCAGTAGGACCGCATACCTTATGGCCGCTGAAAACAACGAAATCTGCATCCCACGTTTGAACTTTCAACGGTTGGTGGGGGGCAGCCTGTGCAGCGTCGACAAGGACAGTGCTGCCCTGCTGATGGGCTAGCTTTGTCCAGTCTGCGACAGGAAACGAAGTCCCAAGTACATTACTGGCAGCGGTGAATGCAAATAATTTTGGTTGGTGCCGTTCCAATGCTTCCCGCACCGTCTGTGTTTCAATCTGAAAGTCGTCCTGGAGGGGAAGATACTCAATTTTAAAACCAATCTCGGCAGCAAGCTGTTGCCATGGAACGATGTTGGCATGATGCTCGGCAATCGTCAGCAGTACGGTATCGCTCGAGCTGAGGTTCTGGCCTCCCCAGCTACGAGCGACTGTATTAATCGCAGCCGTCGCTCCTGCTGTATAAATAACCTCATGATCATGCTTTGCGCCGATGAATGTTGCTACGCTTTTGCGAGAGTTTTCGTAGCGTTCGGTGGACTCCTCGCTTAGCGTATGAATGCCTCGATGGACGTTGGCGTAGTACTTCTCATAACATTCGGAAATGGCGTTGATGACCGACCGTGGTCGCTGAGTGCTCGCCGCATTGTCAAGAAATGCAAGCGGCGTTCCGTCGTTTACGGAACGCTTTAAGATTGGAAAGTCGTCTCGGCAGTGGGTTAAGGTCGGCATCGGGCCGCAATGGTCGGTTCGGGGTGAGGGAATGGATTCGCAGGGGTTGCAACTCGGCGTGAGAAGTGCCCGCTATCCGCTCATGGAGGAACGAGGCCACTGGTTGTCACGCTTGTCGCAAAAGTGGGATCAGTGCTGATGTTAGCGACCTTTCCCCATTGGCAAAGTAAGTGGTCTATTGGTTGCCGCAGGAGAGCCTGTGAAGTGGAGCAGCGCGATCTTGGCAGGTGCTGTGTCAGTGGAGATCGCGAAACAAGAGTTCGAAGTGGTATCGCTGATGGAACTTGGTGTCGTGCTGGCGAGTCTTCAACTTGGTGGCCCCTTGCATTGAGTCCTTCCACGATCGCGTGCTTTTTCCGCCGGTAAGACACTATCGCGACCGTCACGCAGCGAGAGTTCACGATTCCTCGCCGAGGCTGGGGCCGCTAAAATTCGGTCCCTCCAAGTCGTCGTCGTTGGGGTCAATCGGAGAGTGTACCGCGCTCTGTAAAACCCGCCACGATAGCAGGCAGCACTTTTGGCGATTGGGTGTCAGTTTTGGCCCGAATAATGCAAGCATATCCTCGGCAGAGAATTTCTGGAGTTCATCCATTGTTTTGCCTTCGATGGTTTCGATCAGCATGGATGCGGATGCTTGGCTGATCACACATCCTTCCCCATCGAACCACGCTTCAGTGATCTTCCCGTCGCTGCTGAGTTTCAGATCGATGTGGATTTGGTCTCCGCACAGCGGATTATTTGCTTCGTGGGCATGAGTCGCCCCGTCGAAAGGCCCGCGGTGATAAGGGTCTTCGTAGTGGTCAAGGACGTGTTCTTCGTAAATATCTTCTTCGCTGGGCATCTTCATTATCGTGTGATCGAATTGACTTTCGCAGACCGGCGATCGTTTGCACTCTCTAAAGTTTACGTGCGTTGTCAAAAATGGGCGACCCCCGCACGCACGGTCATCTCCTGATTCTTGCTGGTGGCGTCCATGGTATGAGGTTAAAACGGGTGTCCTCGATGGGCTGGCGCGACGTCGCAGCAGGGATGAGGTTGGGCTACACGACCTTCCGGCAGGTAAAAGTTGCTCCGGTTGGTAATCCCGGCAGCGGCAACTGGTCAGAAGCAGGGCAATACGGGGGGGCTGCATGATCGTGTGCGGGTTTTGTGGTGTTTTCTCGCGCTGACTGACCTTGTGCCGTGCTGTGGCGAATTGTTAACGGAGAGGGCAGCAATTCATTTTTTTCACCCGATCTGAGGCAAGTTCATGCCATATGGCGTTTATCTTTCGGCATCCGGTGCCCACGCCCAGAGCCATCGGATGAAAATGTTGAGTAACAATCTAGCCAATGTCGGTACGCCAGGTTTCAAGCCGCAGGACACCATTCTACAAGCACGATTTGCGGAGTTGATTGAGGAAGGGGAGGTTCCATCAGGTTTGGGTGGGGCAGATGACATTGGCGGTGGCGTAACGATCCAAGAAGCTCAAACAGAATTTGCTTTGGGTCCCATGAAAACTACAGGCCGTGAAACTGATTTTGCGATTCAGGATCCACATTCTTTTTTCGTTCTGCAGTCGGCAGAAGGCGAGCGGGTTTTGACTCGCGCAGGTGACTTTCAGTTTGATTCGCAAGGCATGTTGGTTGACCAATCAGGGCAGCGCGTGCTGGGTAACGACGGAAAGCCAATTCAGCTCAACCCGAATCTCCCGTACGCAGTGGGAGCAGAGGGGCGAATCAGTCAAGGTGAGAACGTCTGGGAGTTGATGCTGGGTAAACCCAAGAGCATGGGAGATGTTTCACATCTTGGCGGAAACCAATTCAAGCCTTTAGCTGACTTTGACCTTGTAACGCGTGGCGAACGAAAGGTAGTAGCGGGGGTGCTTGAGCAATCCGCAGTCAGCCCGACCGGTGCCATGATGGAATTGATTGAAACATCTCGCGTATACGAAGCAAACGTGCGAATGATTCAGAATCAGGATTCGGTCATGGGCACTTTGATTGGTCGAATATTGAAATAATCCAGTGGCGGTACCATCGCCTGAATTCCGCAACAGATCCTCTGCTTCGCAAACCAACCGGAAACCACGAATTACTCTGATAGGTGAAATGAAATGAGTGTTCAAACTCTGTACACCGCTGCATCCGGCATGGAAGCAATGGAAACAAAGCTTGATGTGATTGCCAACAATCTGGCTAACATCAATACCACTGCGTTCAAGAAGGATCGGGCAAACTTCGAAGACCTGTTGTATCGGGCAGAAGTTTATCCTGGGGCTTTGGATGCAACGCAAACGCCCACCGCAGTTGGAACCCAAGTGGGAACGGGTGTGCGAGTCACCAGCACGCAGACGGATCAGCAGCAGGGCACGCTGCAACAGACTAACCGACAATTGGATGTTGCCATTCAAGGCAATGGATATTTGAAAGTTGTCGATCCTGCCAGTCAGGAAACAATGTACACCCGGGCCGGAAATTTGGACATCAATGCGGAGGGTGACCTCGTTATTGGATCTGCCCAGACGGGTCGGCGTCTTGACCCTCCGATCAATATCCCTCCAGACGCAGAAAATCTGGTGATCACTCCCAATGGAGAGGTTCAGGTGCGGATTCCCGGACAAACCGAGTTGGTGGTTCAGGGGCAGATTGAGCTGGCAAAGTTCATTAACCCTGATGGTCTGCTGAAGAATGGAGAAAACATGTACTTGGCAACGGATGCATCGGGTCCCGAGGCATCTGGGAATCCAAATGAAGAGGACTATGGGCAGATAGTACAGGGGTCTCTGGAGGCTTCCAACGTCGAGCCCGTCCAGGAACTGATCGATCTCATTACCACCCAGCGGGCCTTCGAACTCAATAGTCAGGCGGTCCAAGCTGGCGACCAGATCATGCAGAACATCTCCAATCTACGTCGTTTCTAGTTTTCAAGCTCCAAGTAGTTTTTTACGGATGTTTCTGGCACTTTCAGGTGGGAGGCATCGCTCAGAATATCAAGGCTTTCCACGTTGCCGATTTTGTCACCATCGTTCAGCCATTACATCCGCCAGAAAGGTGCTCTGTTGAGTTCACTGGTTACTGGATTTGTATGTTTTGCATTTGTTTCCCTTCTCGCTGCTGCTTGTTGCGAGTCGATGGCGCAGGATGTGAATGCGGGTGATGCCATCCGGCGTATTGAACGCGACTACAACGCGGCTGAAGAAACGCGACGGTTGACGGCTGTCACGCTGCGAGCTCGTGAAAGTGTGTCACTTGCCTCCAACCTTATCCGGTTGGGTGATATTGTTGAGCCTGTGGACCCGGATCTGTCAGGCTGGGCACAGCTTGCACGTTTGGGGATTGGCCTTGTTCCTTTGGACGGAACAGAGATGGTCATAGAGCGAGACCGTTTGGAGCCTTTCATTCATAGTGGTCATAAGAGCCCTGTGCTAATTCGTTGGCTTGGCCCTCGGCAAATCAAGGTGAGTTGCCAGTCCGGTGGTTACAGGATACGAACGCCGGCCATCCCCAACGCTGACCGCAATGTTGCAGTTTCGAGTCCGCTATCTACGTCCGAAATTCTGAGAGCTACCGCGACGTCGCCGGTGCGTGGTTCAGGTAGTGCCGCATCGTCGAGAACGCATGCGGTTCATTCGGTCGCGAACATGGATCCGCAGCATATTTCGAGAGTCGAGCGTTGGATTCTCGGTGCGTCGTCAGGGTCAGAAGGGAACACTCTTGATCGGTACGACTTTCAGGTCCGAGAGGTTGAGAAAATACGGCCAACCCAGGGTGTTTTGGATGTCGCAATTCTGGGTGCGGGCTTGATTCAAGTGACCGACCCGATCACCAATCGACTTGCATGCGTTCCTGCTGGTGAGTTGGTTGTCGATGTCAACGGGGATCTCGTGTTGGCTAATCGGACGGTGGTCATGCCTCTTTTTCCAACCGTCAATATTCCCTCCGAGACAGAAAGCATTCGGATCAAATCGGACGGTACTGTGGAAGTTCAGGCCCGAAAGAATGTGAGTTGGTCGATTGCAGGGAAAATTACCGTTGCTGCTCATGGGCGTCTGGCCAATGATGCGAACAGTGTCGGGTCTGTCTTGCTCGCAAGTGCAACAGAACTAGGTGCAGAAAGGCTGGCCGCAAAATCTCTGGCCGCAAAATCTCTGGCCGCAAAATCTCTGGCCGCAAAATCTCTGGCCGCAAAATCTCTGGCCGCAAAATCTCTGGCCGCAAAATCTACTGAGACTTGGC
>JAPOKD010000568.1 GCA_029977825.1 Planctomycetota bacterium
ATTAATGCGAACCATTGTTACCAGCCATACCTACCGACAGTCATCGCGGATCAAAGACGCGGAAACATATGAACTTGATCCAGAAAATCGCCTGCTTGGAAGAGCATCGCGAAATCGTTTGCCGGCCTGGATGCTCCGGGACCAGGCATTGGCGGTCAGCGGACTACTGTCTCCGGTCAGCGGTGGCCCAGCTGTCAACACTTACCAACCCAAAGGCATCTGGGAAGAAGCCTCGTTTGGCAAGAAGAAATACACACAGGACAGCGGAGAAAAACTCTACCGCCGCAGTCTGTACACTTATTGGCGGCGGATCATCGCACCCACCATGTTTTTCGACAATGCGACGCGTCAGACCTGCACGGTAGTAGCGAGTCGAACCAATACGCCACTGCACGCGCTTCAGACGTTGAACAACACAGCGTACGTCGAAGCAGCGCGAGCCCTTGCACAGAGAACACTACTGCAATATCCCCTCGCTGCCGAGGCAGCAGACAACACCGACGCTGACCGTATTGATGCAGTCATGAAGCGGGTGTTGGCGAGGCCCGCCTCGGATCAAGAGCGGGTGATTCTGCTCCGCGGTCTGAACCGGACTCGAGAGCAGTTCGCGGATGGCTCGAAGAACGCTCTAGCTCTCCTGGCTGTTGGTGAATCGACGTACGATAAGCGGATCCCCCCACCGGAACTGGCGGCATGGACCAATCTTTGTCTCGCCATATTGAACCTGGACGAAACCCTGAACCGGGAATGATCCCTAACCACACAACTCGGCTCATGAATCCTCTGGAACAACATCAACAGTTTCTCAACCGTCGGCATTTCTTCGGTCGCACTGCAACCGGCATTGGCACGGCCGCGCTTGCATCTCTGCTGCAGCGTGATGGCTTGGCAATGGAGACACCGGGAACCGAATCGAAAACAACTCGCATTGGTGGCCTGCCGACTTTGCCGCACTTTGCCCCCAAAGCCAAACGGGTGATCTACCTTTTTCAGAACGGTGCCCCCACTCATGTGGATCTTTTTGACTGGAAGCCCAATCTCAAGAAACGGCACTCCGAGCCCGTGCCTGCTTCCTACATTGGTGACCGGCGTTTCAGCACAATGACCGGCAAGGCAGATGGCAAGCTGCTGCTGGCCCCCGTGGAACCTTTTTCCCAACATGGTAAATCGGGTGCCTGGGTCAGCAATTTCATGCCACATACGGCGAAAGTCAGTGACGAGTTGTGTTTTGTCAAAAGCATGCACACCGAACAGGTCAATCATGCCCCTGCGATCAATTTCAATCTAAGTGGAGCCGAAATGCCGGGACGACCAACACTGGGAGCATGGCTGTCTTATGGACTGGGCAGCGAAACAGATGAGTTACCGGCTTTTGTCGTGATGACCAGCATCACGAAGAACACAAGCTGTGGACAGATCTTCTACGACTTTTATTGGGGCAACGGCTTTTTGCCGTCCCGTTACCAGGGTGTCAAGTTCCGGGGCAGCGGTGACCCCGTCCTGTATGTCTCAAATCCTGACGGCATCAGCCGCGAAATCCGGCGAGGCTGGCTGGATGACATTGCCGCCATCAACGAACTGAAACTTCAGGAATTTGGCGACCCCGAAATCGCAACGAGAATTGCTCAATACGAAATGGGTTTCAAGATGCAATCCAGCATTCCGGAGCTGGCAGACTTTTCGGATGAGTCACAGGAAACGCTCGATCTTTATGGTCCTGATGTAAGGGAAGCGGGGACCTTTGCACACAACTGCCTGCTTGCAAGACGTTTGATTGAACGTGGCAGCCGATACGTGCAACTGATGCATGCAGGCTGGGATCAACACAACAGCCTGACTACGGAACTTTACAATCAGTGCCGAGACACCGATCAGCCTAGCGCGGCTCTAGTGATGGACCTGAAACGACGCGGCTTACTTGAAGACACGCTTGTGATTTGGGGCGGCGAATTTGGGCGTACTCCCTTCCTTCAAGGCGACATCAATAATCGCCCACGATGGGGTCGTGATCATCATCCCTACGCGTACACCATCTGGATGGCCGGTGGCGGAGTCAAGCCTGGTATCAGCCATGGCTCGACCGACGACCTGGGGATCAATGTCGCCGACAACCCTGTGCACGTGCATGATTTCCAGGCAACGCTGATGCACCTGCTGGGAATCGACCATGAGCGGCTGACCTACAAATTTCAGGGCCGTCAATTCCGGTTAACCGATGTCCATGGCAAAGTGATTGACAACATTCTCGCCTGAGCCAACATTTTTGTGTTTATACTGTGCGGCCTGCGGACCGCGAGATACAGGTCTGCCAGAGCCTGAGTCAGGCAAACCGTGAACCAAAACTATTTCCCCGTCACCGGGTGGCGCATCGGAAATCCAAGCTCCCATGGCATTAATGCTCACGCAGATCAAGCAAAAAGAGTTGCCGATTCTGATTTACGTGCTGGAATCAACCACTCAACCACACACACTCTCTCTCCCTCCGACACTTTCACAGGTGAAACAATGACCGATCAAGTACAGATTCGCCGCCGCCACTTCATGACGCTTTCTGCAGCCGGCGTGGCCGGCTGCGGTTTATTGCACGCCCAGGGACAAACAGCTCATGCTGACACCAAGTCAGAACAGAAACCGTGGCTGCGGAAAACACTCAAGATTGGCATGATTCGATCCAAGGGATCACTGACCGAGAAATTCAACATCGCCAAGGAAGCCGGATTCGAAGGTGTAGAACTGAACGTCCCGGGAATCGATATCGAAGCCGCCAACAAAGCGGCCAAGGAAAGCGGCATCATCATTGACGGAACCGTTGGTGGCTACCATTGGGGGCAAAGACATACCGATCCTGATCCAAAAATTCGTGAAGTTGCCCTCGAGAAACTGAAACAGGGCCTGACGGAAACAGCAGCAGTGGGCGGCAAAACGATGCTTCTGGTACCCGGACACGGAAAAGATGGCACTGATGCCGAAGTGATGGAGCGAGCACAGGCTGCCATCCGCTCGGCTTTGCCCGTCGCCAAAGAGCAGGGTGTCGCGATTCTGATCGAAAACGTGTGGAATGATTTCTGCTACGACCACGAAGGTGGCAATGACCAATCCGCCGAGCGACTGGCGGCGTTCATCGACTCGTTCGATTCTCCTCTGGTCGGAGTTCAATATGACATTGGCAACCACTGGAAGTACGGTGATCCTGCAGAGTGGATTCGCACACTCAGTACGCGGATCAAAAAGCTTGACACGAAGGGTTTCTCGCGTGAGCAGGGCAAGTTCACCAAGATCACCGAGGGTGACATCAACTGGCCATCAGTCGAGAAGGCGCTTCGTGATGTCGGATTCACCGGTTGGCTTGCTGCCGAAGTCGGTGGTGGTGATTTGGCACGGCTTAAAGAAGTCAGTGAACATATGGATGAATCCCTGAACTGCAACAAGAGTATCGCTGGTGCCGGCTGATAATCGCCCTCACAATGGTGAGCCGATCGCGACCTGCCACGTTCCTGTGATGCCCAATGAAATCGTTCACTGGCTGGGTGAGATATCCCCCAGCGTGATCATTGATGGCACCTATGGTGGTGGCGGTCATTCTGCGTTGCTTCTGAAAACACTGCCAGCAAAGCAGGGATATCTGGTCGGACTCGACCGTGACCCGGCCGTCAGTGAGCGCGTAGAGTCGGAATCACACGACCCCAGACTCAATGTGTTTCTGGGTAGTTACGAAAAAGCTCCACAAGCGCTTGCTGCCTTGGACCTGTCAGCCGCTAACGGTGTCATTCTGGACCTCGGCCTGTCGAGTGATCAATTGGCTGATCCTCATCGCGGTTTCAGCTTCACGCGAGCTTCCGCCGAGCTGGACCTTCGATTTGATCCTGAATCAGGGCAATCGGCCGCTCAGTGGTTGGCTTGGAACAAGGAAGCCGAAATCGCCAATGCCATCTATCGATACGGCGAAGAGCGATACAGTCGCCGGATCGCGCGTGAAATCGTTGCCAGACGTCGACGTGAAGCCGGTGTGAAAACGGTTGAGGATCTGGTGGACGTCTGCAAGCGGTGCGTACCACGCAGCAAGAATCATGACATCCATCCGGCAACGCGTACGTTTCAGGCTCTGCGAATTGTTGTGAACGATGAACTTGGGGCGTTGGAACGTACCCTGCAGTCGGCACCCGACTGGATCGCCGAGCGAGGCCGTCTCGCCATCATCAGCTTTCACTCACTTGAAGATCGCATCGTTAAAAATGCCTTTCGAGACGATCCGAGGTGGAATGTGTTGACAAAAAAACCACTGCGGCCCAGCGAAGCAGAAGTAGAAAACAACCCGCGCAGCCGAAGCGCGAAACTTCGCGTCGCTGAACGCGTCGGCACTGCA
>JAPOKD010000643.1 GCA_029977825.1 Planctomycetota bacterium
ACGGTGTATGGCCTCGCAGACACTGCCGGCTACCAATGCCAGTCGCATGTCATCTTCATGCAGTGATTTGACCTGGGAAAACTGGCGTAATTTTTGAGCGTGACTCTGAAAACTGCTAGTACTCAAGCCGCGCAGACTCGCAGCGACATCTCTGGCAGTTTGGATCGTTTTAGGGAAAAAGCCTTTCGATTTGAAACGCTTGGATATTTTCCCGGCACGTGTTGCCCAACTACTCTGCCCGTCCCAGTTCCCCATCATCGTCGTTCTGCCCCCACATTCGTATCCTCATCTGCCACGAACACACAACCCTCGGGAACAGATTCAAATCGCAATAGAACCCCCATTGCCTGCCGCAACTGCACCCAAGACATTGCATATGCCATCTGAGCTTTCACAAAACCTTGCTCTTCATCAGCCAAACGTTCCTGAGCGTCGAGGAGATTTTCAATCAACAAGACCGCAGATTCGCCGGGATCAGGGAGTAATTTCCAACGTTGGTTCAAGTAGGTTACTTCATGGCTGGCTGCTTCAATGGCTTGCTGCTTGCTCACCATCTCACCAAGGGCAGTTTGCGTCTCCCGAACAGCAACTTCGACTTCTGTAAATGCTACGTCTGTTGTCTGTTGGAATTCATGCATTGCACGCGTTAATTCCCACCGACTTCGATCCAGTCTCGCGCGGCTCGCCCGATTCTTGATTGGAACTTCAAATAACAAACCTGCTGCATAGCTGGGCCGACCATCGCTAAACTGATTGATAAAAGCTCCGAAGGTGTCGCGTCGAGAATCGAGGCCCGCGACATAGGTACTCAGGATCATGTCCAGACGTGGCAGGACTTGATTACGCGCTGCCCCCACACGAGCAGAGACAGCTTGGATCTGCCGAATCGACTTGGCAATGTCAGGACGATTATCCAACGCGGTAATGGTCGCTTCTTTTGTCGAGAGTTTGACCGGCACACTTAATGGTGACTCCTGTGGTGTAAGCTCCCAGGCTGCCCGCTGGATCAACCTGGGATCGCCGGTTAGTAATCTTAACCGCGCCTGAGAGTTGCGAATTTTCGCTTCAGCACGAATAAGATCTGACCGTCTGCTGGCGACCGCCACCTCGGCACGCAGAGTTTGTCGCTTCAATGAGTCAACCTGGTCTCTTGCCACCAGAATGCGATGCAAATCAATCGCTCCCTGCAACAGTCGATTGCGTTGCAACCAGCCGGCACGTGCTCCAAACAGGTCCCAATAGGCCCGCGTGACATCCACGAGGTGCTTTTCCAATTCTGCACGAACATCACTTTTAGCCAACTCAATGTCGATTTGTGCCAACAGAACCCGCGTGTTGTTGACAGCTCGCCCGTGATCTTTCAACAAGGGCTGAGTGAAATTTACTTCCAATCGAGTCGTGCCCTGCGGATTGGGATCCAGGAGTGACGAATTATTGGCCTGAAACCCACCTCGCTGCACCAATTCGAGCGCACCACCGGCTCGTGCTCGTTTTCGTAAGCCAGCTGCGGAGGAAAAGGTTTGGTCACGAAAACGTGTCGCATCGTTACCTGTGGTCAACAAGCTACCAACAGGCTCATTCGTATCAGCAAAATTTCCTTCAATGAACGCGACTGTATCAAAGTCTGCATCAGCAATCACCAAGTCACTGCGTCTTATTCTCGGTTCCGTGAGAATACTCTTAACCAGTGGAGAACAGGCGAGAGCCGTCTGTGTCAGTCCGTTTAAATCGACCGGTAAGGCTTGTCCAGACAACCCAATAGGACCTGCAACCATTTCCTGCCACCAGATTTCCTCGGACAGGACCGGTATCGTCACGTCAGTTGCTGTGCCCATTTCGGCATCACTGATTTCCGCTGCCCTTATACGGTACTCATCTAGCTGGCCCCGGTAAGGTCCGTGGTGTATCGGAATCGGGATCTTGGGCTGAACCACACTGCCAACACTGGCGGGCGACGGAAGTAACTCAGGGCCTGAACCAGCAGTGGAAACAACCGCTGCTTCTCTTGCGACCGTTTCCAACGTCGACTTGGCCGTCAGCAAGGCGAATTCAATGCCGATGGGCGTATCAGTACGTACGGGATCCTGTGACCGCAGATCGGTGGGCTGTGCATACAAGAGCGCAAGTATCAGGCAGACGCGATGTTTCACGCGAATTCGAAGACAGTGCGATCTCCCAATCAGAGACATAATTGCTGCCGACTCCCTGCCCTAACAAATATAAATGAGCGCAGAATCCCTCCGATCGCTACAGGACACTGCTGAAGTGGAATCGGCAGTGTCGGCTCAGCGGAGCCAGTTCCTTCGTTGGTTTTAACCACCTCGGAATAAAATACTGCCGTCAAAGTCGACCCAAAGCAGATAACCAGCACTACAGCGTTACCGTTTCGCATCCTGCAGACCGTTGGCTCGGCTTCAGTGACTGTCGTTCCCTAGAGTTCAAATGGAATCCTGGTCGCTGTTTTGATGTCCCACCCCCGCCAGGGCTCTGCCGGAAAATGATTGGATCCCCATGCGAATCAAACAATGGTGGCACAGTTGGCTGATCGCCGCTGACGCGACGAAATGCTACGGCAAACGCGTGCTGCGATCACCCATTTCCCGAGATCTGCCCCTTCAAATCACTTCACTCGAGGAGCGGATTCTCTATAGCGCTACCCCGCTCGATCCCTCCGTCTTGGCGGAAAGCCAACAGATCGCCACTCCCGCTCCTGCAAGTACTGACACCACTCATAGTGCAACCATCGAGCAAAGTGCTGTGATCGCAGGTACCCAAGTATTCTCCTCCGAGATTGTGATCATTGATTCGAGGGTTCCTGACATCGAGCAGCTTTTGAATGACCTGGAGCAATCAACCAAAGAGATCGAAATTTTGGTGCTGGATCAGAATTCTGACGGCATTGAACAAATCACAGACTTTCTTGATAACAAGTCAAATATCACGGCATTGCATCTTGTCTCCCATGCGGAAACGGGCGCCATCCAGCTCGGTAATCTGTGGCTGAGTGATGCAAATCTGGATGGCTATGCAGGAGCCATCACATCCTGGCAACGCGCATTTGAGCCTGATGCGGACATTCTTGTTTACGGGTGTGACCTCGCCAGCAGCGTGTCAGGCCAGAATCTCATCAATGCCATCGCTGAACTTACTGCGGCCGATGTTGCCGCAAGCTCGGACGATACTGGGCATGCTAAGTATGCAGGGAACTGGACACTTGAATTTGAAATTGGCGTCATTGATCACGCAACCATTTTCAGCGAATCGCTTCAGGAGTCTTGGTCCCACAAATTGATGACACAAACCATCGACGAATTCGATGATCTGGTCTCACCTGAATCATCCCTCACAAGCCTTCGCGAAGCGATTGACATCGCGAACATTGAAGGTACTGGCACACTACTGCTAAATGAAGGAACTTACAAACTTGGCATCATGGGAACGGGTGAAGACGCCAACGTGACAGGTGATTTCGATATCACATCAGATATCCACATCATCGGTGTTGGCATTGATGCCACGATTATCGACGCCAATCATGTGGACCGAATTTTCGACATCATTGGTGATGTAACGGTCACTCTTGAAAACCTGACACTTCAACAAGGAGACGCTGCCGATGGCGACGGCGGCGCCATTCGCAACACTTCCGGCACGCTTGTCCTCAACAATGTGAAGCTCGTTTCAAACACTGCTTCAAATGGCGGTGCACTCGCTAATTCTGGCGCGGCTGTTCTAACAGGTGTCATAATCTCAGCGAATAATGCTGACTCATTCGGGGGTGGAGTTTATCAAACCGGACTGAGCAGTATTCAACTGTTTGAAAGCACACTTGATCAGAACAGTGCCGGAATGGAAGGTGGAGGTCTGCACAACACAGGCGGAGCTCTGACAATCAGCCAGTCGACACTGAGTAGTAACGAATCCAATGGTGCACAGGG
>JAPOKD010000136.1 GCA_029977825.1 Planctomycetota bacterium
AATGGTCGAGTCAGACGAACAAACCACTGCTACGGGAACTCGCGTTCTACGAGTCGTAGCTAATGGCTCAGCAGAGGGGGTTCCGATAAGATGGGTATTGATGCATTTATCGGATGAACTTGGTAACCAGATTGTCGCCACTTTCACCATGGAGGGGAGCAACATCGATGCATTTAGCAGCTCCGACATGCAGTTTGCCGCTTCGCTTCAGTTCTTGGATCCCCATTCCCCAAGCGAGCAATCGAAACAATCGGTACTGAATACGCCAAAGTCAGGCGAGGACGGGCCAAGCCAGTATCCGGACAAAACAACGCCAAAACACGTAGCTGACTCGATTTCGAACGCAAATTCGGTTCGCTGAGTACAATAACCAGTGAGGGTTGGGAGAACTTAGCTGTGATCCCCGACGCCTTGTTCCTAATGAAATGCAAAAAACGGTTCTGACATGACACTTGCTACAAGAATCCAGCTCTGCTGTGTACTTTGCCTCACGAGCATCGTGCCAGCACTTGCCCAACAGGGCCAGCGTAAGGATCCTTCGACTCAGGAGCAGACACAATTTTCCCCTGGTGTCGTGACAGTGATCCCGAGTTCCATTCAGCCAGAGGAAACGTTCGATGGACCACTGAAGTTGGAACCATTTTTGAACAGCTATCCGCAGATTGTTTTTAGTGAGGCCTCTGGTCATCCGGACGCGAAACCGCACTTCGACCCACGCACCCGGACGCTCGTGGACCGGGCCAAGGAAGTAATCTTCCGCCGCACGGTGTTCTGTTTTGAGTTTTCATTCAAACCACTTCGGCAGATCTACATCGATGTTCCGCGTCCAGATGGACGAATGCAGCGGAAGCTGGTCTGGTACATGGTCTACCGAGTGCGTTATCGCGGTGGCGATTTCCGTCCCGCAGCGGACAGGGTCGCTGGTCAAGACGTTTTCCAACGCATGGAAACTGTTCGCGTTGATAAGCGAAAATTCTTTCCCATGTTCCTGCTTCGCAATCAGGTCAATGGCAAACAGTACCTTGACCGGATTTTGCCAACAGCTCGGGAAAAAATCAAAGTACGGGAACAGATCAGTGCGCCTCTGTACAACTCGGTAGAGATTTCCCGTATCGACATTCCCTACAGCAGCGATAAGTCCAGTCCGGGCGTGTGGGGAGTCGCAACCTGGGTTGACGTAGATCCCAACCTAGACTTCGTCTCGGTGGAAGTATTTGGTTTGACAAATGCCTTTGAGAAATCCGAAAACGGTGGGCAGACTGAGTACAAGCAGAAAGCGCTTCAATTGAACTTCTATCGCCCAGGTGATGCCGTTCGCCAAACCGAGGATTTCATTCGTTTCGGAGTGCCTGCCTTTGAGGATCCAAAGGAGCAAAAGTACATCCTGGAACAATATGGATTGGACGAGCGTCTCGATTACCAATGGTTATTTCGGTAAGGCATCGGGACGGCTTACTCGATTTAAAGATGTTTTCTTCGTCTTCCCGCTGGACATTCACTTGTCGCGGGATTCCACTGAGGGGTAGAAGTGGTCCGCTGACCGCGTCCCTGCAGCATCGGGAAGCACAGAACACGCAGATGGCGGGTGAGTTCCTTACCTTGCAGCACAATCAGGTTCTGCGGCCTTGGTGAGTGGATTTGGCAGTCAGTGTTTCGGCCCAGCAGAACCAAGTGCGGTGGAATTCCGTCAAAAATGCCCCGCCCAGCTGATTGTCGATTTCTTGAGCTTGCTGGCCACAAACCAGAGAATTGCCGGGAAAGATCGTGAGCGGGGCTTTGCCTTGTCCCAACAGGATAAAGCAACACCCATTTTCAACTGAGAGCTGGTCACAAGGCCAGAAGAAGTCATGTTCGTTGATCGTGTGATAATTGAATTGCAGGCTGGCAAGGGTGGCGATGGCTGTTCGAGCATGCGTCGCGAAAAATACGTCCCTCGTGGAGGTCCTGACGGTGGAAATGGAGGTGATGGAGGGAGCCTGATTCTTGAATCGCGTTTGGGCGTCAATAGCCTTGCTGCGTTCGCCAATCGCCGCATGTTCCGTGCACCCAAGGGGGCTCCCGGTCAGGGGGCATTGCGGCACGGCAAAAAAGGTAACGATCAGACCTTGCTAGTGCCCCCGGGTACGACGGTGATAGACGCAGAGCATGGCTTTGTGATCAAAGACTTGAAAAAGCACGGTGAACAGTTTGTGATCGCTCGCGGTGGCAGGGGTGGAAAAGGCAATGCCCATTTCAAGAGCAGCACAAATCGAACTCCACGCGAACGTCAAGTTGGAGAACCCGGTGAAATTCGTGACGTCATTCTGGAACTGAAGTCCATCGCCGATGTTGGCTTGGTCGGCATGCCAAACGCGGGAAAGAGCACGTTGTTGAGTCGCATTTCAAGCGCACGTCCAGAGATCGCAGATTACCCCTTCACAACGAAGCACCCCAATCTTGGCATCGTCGATATCAGCGAAGGCAAATCGTTTGTTATGGCTGACATTCCAGGGTTGATTGAAGGTGCCAGTGATGGCGTTGGGCTGGGGCATGAGTTCCTGCGCCACGTCGAGCGCGCCGGACTCCTTGTGCATCTGGTAGAGCCGATGCCTGTCGACAGCACAGATCCCATTCACAATTACAAGTCCATCCGCAGTGAACTTTGTGAATATGATGCTTCTCTCGGCGAACGCGATGAAATTGTAGTAGTCACCAAGAGTGAACTTGATGGTGCCGCCGATGTTCGTGATGCACTTGCCGAAACAACAGGCCACGAGGTTTTTCTTATCAGCTCGATGACCGGAGATGGATTGAATGGGTTGATGTCCGAAATCATGTCGCGAGTCGATCTTCGGCGTAAACGAATGATCGAAGCAGGTGAAGAAGTCACGGTGTTGCGAGAATCGGATTTGGTTACAACCCCAGCACAACAGGGCAAGCGTTTGCCGCCCCATCTGGCGGGTCCAACTCAAAATCTTTCAGACAAGGTGCAAGCCAAGGACTTTGACCAAACCTTGCAAGAGCCGAGAACGGATGAGGAAGAAAACGGATGAAGACAACGACGAACATCGCTGTTGACATCGGAAACTCCGCAATCAAGTTGGCGTTGAAGAACGCGGAGACACTTCATGAAAAATCTCTTTCACTGATTGAAACTGATTGGCAGGTATCCGCGACCCAATGGGTGACATCCCAGAACGAGGAACAGCAACTCGCGTGGCAGATTGCAAGTGTTCATCCGCAGGCCACAGAGACGCTGGTGGACCATCTAAGGACGAGATCTTCAACCGCCGATCTGAATTTGTTGACATGGCGTGATATCCCGATGGAGCTCTCAGTAGACGAGCCAGATCGGCTCGGAATTGACCGACTGATCTCTGCTTATGCAGCAACGCTCCAATCTGCCCCCCCGCTCATTGTCGTTGACGCCGGTTCAGCAATCACGGTCGATCTGGTCGCGGCAGACGGAAGATTTCAAGGCGGCGCAATTTTACCCGGTCTGGGGATGCAATTCGCTTCCTTGGCCAAGGGCACAGCAAATTTACCAATGCTCAAATCCACGATCAGACAACCACAATACCCAGCCAAGAATACTCAAGATGCCATATTCAGCGGGGTACTCACAGCAGCGACTGCCGCCATTGATCGCCTGATCACAAGGTACTGCAACCAGGCAGGTACTAGTAGCGAAGGCGTTCCGATTGTCTTGACTGGTGGAGATGCTCCTGTTTTGTCGCCCCACTTGCAGCATAATCATGAACGTATGGAGAATTTAGTTTGCCGTGGGATACTTGGCTTGCCATCATCAAAATAGAGCCTCGGAAAGTTGCTTGGACCGGGTATTTTTGCTGGAAAACATGTTCTCCGGCCTAAGAAACCCTTCACGGTTGTCGTGCCCACTAGGACGAGTTCAGCACGACCAGATTCCCAACCCGTTGCAATTTGTGTTGAAGAGATAGCGAAATTCAGCGAAGCTAACGCCTACCCCTTCATTCCTGCCTTTCCATGCGGTCCCAGTAATGCCGACGACCACCATTTATGACTTACTACCGATTCCTGAGGGTGTGAAAGAACCTCACGCATATCAGGTTTTTGGTATCGAGGATGGAGAGCAGGATCTCGCAATCATCAGCAATAAGATCCGCGAAGTCGTAGGAAATCTGAAGCGTCAAAAAGAGAGCACAAATCCCAAGCTGTGGACCCAAGCAGCCAAATTGGCCCAACAAGCACGCCTGACACTCGCAAATCCAAAAACCAAGGCCAAGCTCGACGCGCGATTTGGAATCATCACGGATGAACCGGTAGAGCCTGCTGGCGGGGACCCGCTTGCCAGTATGCTGCCAGCTGCCGATCCGCTTGCCGGCATGCTGCCTGCTGCAGATCCACTCGGCGGCGCTGACCCGCTTGCTGCGATTCTGCCCAACGAACCTGAGGTAACCGAACCTGCCGTTTCGGATACCTCATCAACCAAGGAAGCGCCTGCATCCAACAGCATGCCGGCAGGCATGTTCGGCACGCCTGCTGAGGAAACCTCACCTGAATCCGACACGACGGGTACACTTGGCGGGATTCCACTGGTCGTCCCTGCAGAGACGAGTGGTTCACCGGTACGACGCAATTCTCGCCGCCGGCCACGGCCGATCCTGGGCCTACTGATCTTTGGGACTTTTGCAATCGGCATGCTGTCCATCATTGGAATCCTCTTTGTATTCCTAATGAATCAGGGTGAAATTGCAATCACTCAGACAGACGGGTCCATCACCCTCTCGACCTCAGGCAAACAGGACAAATCGGCGAAAGGCAAAGACAAAAAAGCTCCCCGAGGAAAAGCTACTCCTGAGCGTCTTGAACCAGATCCTGTGATGGGAACGTTAGGCCCCAGCGAAAAGAAGCCTGGAAACACAGCAGGCATGACAGATCTGGAAAAAAAGATGCATGATGAGTTGGTAAAAACTCCGGAGCCAGAACCCGAAAAACCGATGGTTGATACCACGCCAAAACCTCCAGCAGTTCCAGATAAGCCTTCCATCACTGCTGAGATGATTGCCGAAGCTGACCAGCAGTTGGCGAACGTCGAGATGCTGATCAAGTCCGCAAAATGGGACGAGATGAAGCCCGCGGCCGAGAAAGCCTCCGCATTGCCCATGAACGACGAGCAGAAAGAGCGTGCTGAGGCATTATACGAAGTGGCGGATCTGGCTTCCTTCTATCAGGGTGGCATCAGGAAAGCTGTCTCTGATATCGCCGTTGGTAATGACTTCGAAGTCACGAAAGACTTACGGGTGATCGTTGTTGAGAAAGGAGATGACTTCATTGCCATCCAATTCGACGCACGAAAAAAGACTTACAAGTTTGACGAGCTTCCATTCTCACTGGCTCACAAATTAGCCTCCTTCACGATCCCTGAGTCTCCGACCCAGGTGGCCGCCAAGTCCATTTATCAGTCAATCAGCCCTAAAGCAAACGAAGAAAGTCGCAAAGAAGCAATTGAATGGCTTAATGATCTGGTTGATGTCAGAGGAGCAGATCCAAAACGCGTTTCTGAAACATTGAAACAGATGTTCTGAAGATGGATAGCAATCTTGCTGTTCATCACCTAGGCTTGGCAGAAACAATTCCCATCTTCTGGTCAGGCTAAATCAGGCACCAAGATGCCCTCGCTACAGCAGTCCATCGAAACGCTTCAGAAACTCGTTGGGCATCCATCAGTCAGCTCTACGAGCAATACCGCTGTCTCAAACACAGTCAGTGAGGATCTTGATGCGCTAGGGTTTCATGTTGAAACAACAACCTATGTCGATCCTCTGGGTGTAAAGAAGACAAATCTGGTTGCGCGACGGGACCCAGCCGGGTCTGGCTCCACTGAGGACGGTGGCTTGGCTTACTTTTGTCACACCGATGTTGTTCCCGCAGATCACTGGACTGGTCCGGGTGGCGACCCTTTTAAAAGCGTCGTTCACGACGATCGGATTTATGGCCGTGGATCCTGTGACATGAAAGGATCTCTGGTAGCGATGCTGTCAGCAGTCGCGAAAGTACCAGCAAGACAACAGCGATCACCCTTGTGGATCGTTTGTACTGCTGATGAAGAAGTCGGGTTCCTGGGTGCAAAAGACTTGGTAAAAAACTCCAAGGAATATCGCAACATTGTGGGTTCACAACCGGTGGCGATCATTGGTGAACCAACCAGATTATCGGTCGTGCATGCACACAAGGGGATTATTGGCATGCGGATCACAAGCCATGGAAAAGCGGCTCACAGCAGCACCATCGACGGCATCAACGCTAATGAAGCCATGGTCCCACTCTTGCAGCAACTACTCGAGATCCGAGAGCAGACAGAACAATCCGAACAGTACCATGACCAACGATTCAATCCGCCAGTGCTATCGTGGAACTTTGGAGTCAGCGATGGCTGTAAGGCCGTCAACGTCACACCAGCAAAATCGGTGGCATGGGTTTCCCTGCGCCCCATGCCTCAGATCGACGGCAGAGACCTCATGGCAAGGGTTGAGGAAAAGGCAGAAGCACTGGGTCTTCGTTATCAGGTTTGTGAAGGGGGAGCTCCACTATGGATCGACCCTGACGATTCCTGTATCCGTGATTTCTGCGCGTTAGCTGGCAGTCTTCCCAAGACAGTCTGTTACGGCACGGACGGAGGCGAGTTTAACGAACTCAAGCATCGTGCCGTATGTGGACCTGGTGATATCGCACAGGCACACACCTCACATGAATGCCTTGAGGTCGAACAACTTTCCAAGGGTATCGACCTTTACGAAAAAGCGATCCACTTCTGGTGTGTTGAGGCGGCGAGGAATTCGCCATCAACCGGATAGAAACTTCTACACCGAACCCTCAACATCATCCGCGCCTTTCATTCCAAGTTGCCCCATCTTGCGGTACAGATTGGAACGATGCAGGCCCAGATAGGCGGCGGCGTCTGTCATATTTCCGGAACAGGTCTTGATGGCACGTTCAATGTGCTCGACTTGAAACTGCCTTGTGGCATCATTCAATGTCCCGGTAATGGGCAAGTGACCTTGTCCGGTATTCCGCAGTACCGTGCCCAGCATCAGATCATCTTTTTCAATTTCCTGTTCAGTGCACAGGTATGCGACACGTTCAATGGTATTCCTTAATTCACGGATATTACCGGGCCAGGAATGTGACTGCATAGCCTCACGTGCACCCCTCTGAAAGACGGGTACGGAACGACCGATTTGGTAACAGAATTGCTCCAAAAAATGATTGGCCAATAACAGGATGTCATCACCGCGTTGCGCCAGAGGCGGCAGCGACAAATTGACGACATTAAGACGGAAATAAAGGTCTTCTCTAAATCGCTTCTCGGCAATCATTTCTTCGAGTGGCTGATTGGTCGCAGCAATCACGCGAACGTCGACCGGTATTGTTTGCGACCCGCCCACACGCACGACAACCTTTTCTTCAAGCACTCGAAGCAACTTTGCTTGCCCACCGGGACTCATGTCGCCAACTTCATCCAGAAATAAAGTTCCGCCGCTAGCCAATTCAAATTTTCCCTGTCGTGTTTGATTGGCGTCCGTGAAAGAGCCCTTCTCATGACCGAAAAGTTCACTCTCTAAAAGTGATTCTACCAGAGCCGCACAATTAACGGCAATGAAAGGCGCGTTACGTCTCTCGCTTTCAAAGTGAATGTGCCGAGCTAGCACCTCTTTACCGGTACCGTTCTTCCCCAGCACCAGGACGGACAAATCAGTCTTTGCGACTTTCGCAGATGTCTTGCGAATTCTGGCAATACTCGGATGCTCCCCAATCAGGGGACTGGCTGATGCAGCATCCTCAACAAGACGGTCACACGTTGCAGCCAACTTCTTGCGTGCTTTGAGCGATTGGATTGCTACCGCAGCATGCGTTGCAAGGTCGCTCAGAACAGTTGCATCGTTGGGATCGAAGCCCTCACCGTTATGATTGATCGCCTCGAATACGCCAATCAAATCATTGCGTTGTCCCTGCATTGGTACTGCGACCAATGAACGTGTTTCAAATTCGAGTGACTGATCAACTTTCCGATTGACTCGCGACTCATCATCACTTCCACCATTCCAAATTTTTTGTTCCTGCGAACCTAACACTTCTCCCACAACACCTGCATCGTCATCCACTTCCAATGCTCCCTCCGCAACACCAAGCGCGGGGCGGCCGATCAGTTTCTTACGTCGTTTATCCCAAAGAAATATGCTTGCACGTTCACAATCCAATAATGCAGTAGCGGTGTCCGCGATTCCATGCAGTAACGCAATGTCATCCTCTAACCTTTGCCACTGCGCAGAGGCATCCAGGACAGCCTGCAATTGGCTGATGCGGCGAATTCGCAACTGGCGACGGTCGATACTTTGGAACGCAGCAGTTAGCAAGTCTGTGATCCGATTCAAACGTTGGATCAAGGGGCGTGGATCTGTTTTTGTCTTGTCTTCATCGCGTACCAACAGTGCAGCCACACCCGGCGAACCACCTGGCAACCCTGCTGCTTCTGGGTGATCGCTTTGGCCAGTGCTAATCAATGGAGCCACAACCCACCCCTCAGCACACTGGATTGTGCCCAGATCGAGCGTTTCCCCGATTAATAATTCCGGAACTTCCTCGTGAGGCCCAACCCAAATCTCTCGACTCCACTGGCCGGAAACCTGATTCACAATGCCGCCAGTGGCTTGCTTTAATGACAACATCACCGCAGGAAACACGGATTCCAGAAATTCCGCACGTGAAATATCCCTTTTCAAGGCATTTACGACCTCGGTGACGAGGCGAATCTCTTCGTTTTGTGACGTTTGGGGCTGGGTGCGGTCTTTCAACGGATCACTCAGACAGGAGAATGGGGAATACGGAGATGAAGGGATCCCCTTGGATCGGCCAAGGAGTTCATTTTGTCATGTTGTAGGGAAATAGACGACTCCAAGGGATAGGCGGTATCCTGTTCGCTGGATCTCCCGTCACCCACGAATATATGACGGTAAATTTCGCCAAGCAGGAATCGCTCGATATGCAGTTCAACGGAAAAAAAGGCCTTGTCCTAGGTGTGGCTAATGATCATTCGATCGCCTGGGCCATTGCAAAACAGATTATGGAAGCTGGTGGAGAATGCGGGTTTACGCACCTCCCGGACCGTGAGGATGACGAACGACAGCGGAATCGTCGGCGGGTCTCCCAGCTGACGGACAAATATGAAAACGCAAAATTCCTCATCCCGATGGATGCCCAGAAGGATGATGACATTCAGCGTGTATTTGACCATACCGCCGAGCAGTTTGGGAAAATTGACTTTTTACTTCACTCCATTGCCTTCGCCGACAGAAACGACTTGTCGCGTGAGACGGTCTTTACCAGCCGCGATGGCTTCAAATTGGCGATGGACGTCAGTGTCTACACACTGATCGCTTGCACAGCTGCGGCAAAACCGATCATGAATCCCGGCGGTGCCATCGCTACGATGACCTACTTTGGTGGGGAAAAGTGCGTCCCAGGCTACAACGTGATGGGAATCTGCAAAGCCGCTCTGGAGGCAACAGTACGCTATTTGGCTTATGACATGGGGCCTCAGGGTGTCCGGGTCAACGCACTGTCGGCAGGACCCATCCGCACCCTGGCAGGGCGAGCAGCGGGTGTAGAAGAGATGCTGACTCTCTACGAGCACATGGCACCACTGGGCAGAAATGTGAGCCATGATGAGGTCGGTCGCACCGGAGCCTTCTTGCTTGGTGACAATAGTGAAGGGATTTCAGGAGAAATCCTGCACGTTGATGGTGGATACCACGCCATGGGTAGCCCCGGTCGTTTACTTGATAAATTGCAAACCAAGTAAGACAGCTTGCTTCGGACAAACAACTTTGATCGTTTGTTAATCGATCACTGAAGACACTCCAGCTTTTTCTGCTTTAAAGGATCATCGATGGTACGTACTGCCAGCACCATGCTTCCGCTGGGTACTCAAGCACCCGCATTTTCTCTTCCTGACACTGACGGCAAGACAGTCGATTTGGCTGAATTCGCAGGTAGCAAAGCGTTGCTAGTGATTTTCATGTGCAATCATTGCCCCTACGTCAAACATGTAGCTGAACAGCTCAAGTCACTGTCGGACGACTACATGCCAAAGGGTGTGGCCGTTGTTGCCATTAGCAGCAATGACGCTGACAAATATCCCGATGATTCATTAGAAGCGATGGCAATCGAGAAGTCCGAACGAGGTTATCAGTTCGCCTACCTCTTTGATGAAACACAGGAAATTGCGCAGAGCTACGCAGCTGCCTGCACGCCAGACTTTTATCTTTTCGACAGCGAGCAGAAACTTGCCTACCGGGGACAACTCGATTCCAGTCGACCCAA
>JAPOKD010000266.1 GCA_029977825.1 Planctomycetota bacterium
AAGTCCTTGTCGCATCGAGCACCTCAATCAGCATCAAAAACCCAAGATGAAAAACAAACCGTCTTCGCAAGCAAGTCAGCCTGTTCACTACCATGGTAAGCCGTTTACTCTGACGATGCCTGATTCAACAGCGTGAGAGCCTGATTGAAGGTTTCGCTGGGACGCATCGCCAAGGCAGCCTTAGCTGCATCAGGCTGGTAATATCCACCGATATCAACTCCCGCACCCTGCGCGTCATTGAGCTCCTCTACGATTTTTGATTCTGCATCGCTGAGCTTTTCTGCAAGCGGAGCAAAACGTCGTTGCAAATCGACATCCTCGGTTTGTGCAGCCAATGCCTGTGCCCAATAAAGAGCAAGGTAAAAGTGGCTTCCACGGTTGTCCAACTCGTTCACCTTGCGACTGGGTGACCGATCATTATCGAGCAATTTCCCCGTTGCCTCGTCAAGGGTTCTGGCTAGAACCAGTGTCCCCTGGTGATTGGTTTTGCTCCCGAGGTCCTCTAACGAGACAGCCAGTGCCAGGAACTCACCAAGTGAGTCCCACCGCAAATGCCCTTCTTCAACAAACTGTTGAACATGCTTCGGTGCGGAACCACCCGCACCTGTTTCGAACAATCCACCGCCTGCCAGAAGTGGGACAATGGACAACATCTTCGCACTGGTCCCCAATTCAAGAATTGGGAACAGATCGGTCAGGTAATCACGCAAAACGTTGCCTGTCACTGAAATGGTATCCAGTCCATCTTTTGCCCGCTGACAAGCATGGGTCGCAGCATCGACGGGCGACATCACACTGATCTCAAGTCCGGTGACATCGTGGTCTGGAAGATACTCCTCAACTTTTTGGATCAGATTTGCATCGTGTGCTCTTTGGTCATTCAGCCAGAAGACCGCCGCGGCTCCCGTTGCTCGGGCTCTCGAAACTGCCAGACGAATCCAATCTCTAATCGGTTCGTCTTTTGTCTGACACATACGCCAGATATCACCCTGTTGCACAGGATGCTCCATTAACACTGTGCCATCGGCATCCACCACACGCACAATTCCATCATCTGCAATTTCAAACGTCTTATCATGCGATCCATATTCTTCGGCCTTCTGAGCCATCAGTCCGACGTTGGAAACGCTTCCCATCGTGGTCACATCGAAAGCGCCATTTTGCTTGCAGAAGTCGATCGTTGCCTGATAGATACCGGCATAGCAGCGGTCCGGAATGATTGCCTTGGTATCGTGCAACTTTCCATCTGGCCCCCACATTTTCCCCGATGCACGAATCGCTGCCGGCATCGAGGCATCGATGATGATATCGCTGGGCACATGCAGGTTTGTGATTCCCTTGTCCGAATCGACCATCGCCAACGCAGGGCGCTTGGCATAAACGCCCGCGATGTCTGTCTTGATTTCCTGCTGTTGATCTTCAGGTAACGTCTCGATCTTATTGTAAACATCTCCCATTCCATTACGGGCCTCGATACCCAGTTGCTGGAACACCGAGGCGTGCTTCTGAAACACTTCCTCGTAATAAACATTGACAGCGTGGCCAAAGATAATCGGGTCCGACACCTTCATCATGGTTGCTTTCAGATGCAGTGACAGCAGAATGCCCTGCTGCCCGGCATCCTCGATTTCTTTCAAAAGAAATTCCCGTAATGCACTTCGACTCATCACGGATGCATCAATGATCTCTTTAGCCTGCAAAGCAAGATCACTCTTGAGTACGGTTATCTTTCCATCAGCGGCTTCGTGCTTGATACTGACAACCCCAGCCTTTTCCACAACATGGGACTGTTCACTGCCAAAAAAATCACCGTGCGTCATATGAGCAACATGTGACTTGGAATCCGCCGACCATTCGCCCATCGAGTGCGGATGGTTACGAGCATATTCTTTGACAGGTCCAGCAACACGACGATCGGAATTACCTTCGCGGAGCACGGGGTTCACGGCACTGCCGAGCACCTTGGCATAGCGGGATCTAATTTCTTTTTCCTGATCACTTTCTGGATCTTCAGGAAAATCGGGAACATTGAATCCATGATTCTGCAATTCCTCAATCGCAGCAACCAGCTGGGGGATTGATGCACTGATGTTTGGGAGCTTGATGATGTTCGCTTCCGGAGTCTTGGCGAGTCTCCCAAGTTCAGCGAGGGCATCTGCCTGCTTCTGATTCTCACTCAGATGTTCAGGAAAATTTGCAAGGATTCGTCCCGCCAAGGAGATATCCTTCGTTTCAACCTCGATTCCCGCCGCGCCTGCATAGGCTCGGATAATCGGCAACAGCGACTGAGTCGCCAAGGCAGGAGCTTCGTCCGTATGCGTATAAATAATCTTCGGAGATTGAAGGGACACGGTCTTCCTTTAATCGTTGAATGTCTGGCCGGCTGGCGAAAAACGCCACAATAAAAGCAAGCCAAATCGTAACAGCGCAGCGGTGAACTGGGGCGGGGGGTGGATGCGGCATTTTTTTGAAAGTCTCACAGCCATTTGATTACCAATGCGATTAAAAACCACCTGCTCATCCCACCGAGGCAGTGGTTCCTTTGAAAATAGGACCTCTGTCCACGCGAAAACATCAGCAAGATGAGCCAGTTCCCCGTAAACTGGCAGGCAGGTTGGCAAAAGCCGAGGGCAAGACCAACTGCCCGCGTGGAGGAAACACTCCGCAAACGGCTACGTGCCGCATTTGCTACAGCCATGGGAGAAAAAATTGCCAGACTGCAACAGCCCACCTGACAATGGCCATCGTACATTTGGGCTTATGAGTAGTTGTCTCATATTTCTGCTTACCACACTCGGTCGCCCTCATGATGTTTCGGCTGATAATGGACGAGTGGAAGTTCTGCGCAGCGATGGAGGAATCGTTGTCAGCGACTCAAGAATTGCGAGTCAAATCGGACGAGATGTCTTGTTGGATGGCGGAAATGCCGTGGATGCGGCTGTTGCGACAGCCTTCGCACTGGCGGTTGCCTGGCCTGAAGCAGGCAACATTGGTGGCGGTGGCTTCATGTTGGTGCGTCCCGCGAACGGAAAAAAACCGGTGTGTTTCGATTACCGTGAGACAGCCCCGCTTTCCATGCAGAAAGATTCGTTCACTCGAACCGATACGACCTTCACCCAGAAAGCAGTTGGGGTCCCAGGAACTGTTCGAGGCCTTGCGATGGCCCATGCAAAATATGGTCGCCTCGCTTGGGCCAGACTGGTGATGCCCGCAAGCAAACTGGCATTGCACGGTGTCACATTGGATTCGCCATTGGCGAAATCGCTGAATTATGTTTTAAGCATTCCGTCGGTACAATCTGAAAACAAATACTCGGAACTCAGACGGGTTTACGGCAAACCGGACAAGTCCGATTGGAAAGCTGGTGACAGACTATTTCTGCCCGATCTCGCGGCAACACTGGAACTCATTGCCCAACAAGGGCCAGATTCTTTTTACAAAGGAGCCATCGCCAAACAACTCGTGGAGGAGATGGCCCGAGGCGATGGGGAAATCTCGCTTCAAGACCTTGATCAATACAAAGCAATCATCCGTCCAGCGATGAAGGGCAAGTTCCGTGGCTATACGGTACTGGGCGCTCCGCCGCCATCATCCGGTGGCACCTGCATCATTGAAGCGTTGAACATTATTGAGAACTTCAATATGACCAAGTGGGATCGATATGACCCCCAATGCATCCACCTGATTGCTGAAACCTGCAGACGTGTATTTGCTGATCGAGCTCGATATCTGGGAGACCCCGAGTACACACGAATCCCTGAATTTTTGACAAGCAAAGAATACGCTCGTGAAGTTGCAAAGTCGATTGATTTGCGTAAGGCAACTCCCAGCGGCTTGATCACACCTGAAATCAATGTGGCCAAGGAAAGTCCAGACACCACTCACTTTTCCATTGTCGATAAAAATGGCATGGCGGTCAGTAATACCTACACACTGGAAGCCACTTGGGGTTCTCGCATCGTTGTGAAGGGAGCGGGTTTTGTGCTTAACAACGAGATGGGTGATTTCAACTGGTTCCCAGGTAAAACCAGCGAAACAGGGCGTATTGGCACCAAGCCAAATACCGTGGCAGGTGGTAAACGAATGCTAAGCTCGCAATCACCAACCATGCTTGAAAAGAATGGAGAGCTGATGTTGGTGACAGGCAGTCCGGGCGGTCGCACCATCATCAACACGGTGCTTGGAATCGTGCTTGGTGTAACCGAGTTCAAACTGACCCCCGAACAGGCGGTCGCCGGTGCAAGAATGCACCATCAGTGGTTTCCGGATCAACTTGACCTTGAGGCTCTTGATCAATTTCCTCATTCCCGTGTGCGGTCAACGTTGGCAGACATGGGTCATCGGATTGGCAACCGTCCCAGTCAGGGATCTGCTCACACTGTGGCAATCGATCAAGATTCCAAGGTGCGAATTGGGATTGCTGATCGTCGTCGCAGTGGTGGCCCATCAGCTCACGATGAGGACGCAATTGCTCGCTGGGATTTCGACGATGGCGTGAACACACCACTTAACAAGGCAACATTCCACGGAAAACTCAAAAAAACCTGGACGAGCGATCTTACTGCTTCCAGCATTGATGGCAGTGGCTGCCTGGACATCAAACACTCGCACCTCGATGAGCAGACTGATACGTACCTTCCCGTGATTAAATCTGCAGCACATGTGGCAGTTGAAATCGGATTACGCGAGCTAAAATTTTCTGGCAATCAGAGAAATGAAAATTTGCGAATCGGATTCACCAGTGACCGTGACCGTCCAAAAGTCGCAGCCAGCATGGTGGTATCGAGAAACCACAATGACGAAATCGTCATTCAAGGTGAAGCGTCGAGAAGAGGCACTGTCGTACCTGCCACCACCCTCTCACGAACCAATCAAATTGAAAAACCAATTTCCCTGCGACTCGAAGTGGACGTGAACAAGGCGACATACCGGATTTTATCCCGGCGTATGGGGGATACTGACTTTCAAACTCATGGGGCCGGAAAGATTGATCCTTCGCGTCCCACAAAATTCCTCAGGCTCAGCGTAGACGGAAGATGCACCGACACGGATGAAGCAATCAAGATTGATTCGCTACAAGTGAGCTGGACATCCGGCAAGAATTAACACAAGTGAATCAAACCCTCACAACCGACAGGGGTTCGCGGGGTGCACTCATGGCTGGTTACCGACAATATTGCATGGAACGCTCTCTCTCCTCTGACCTGGAAACCGAAACACCACAGGCGACGGTCAGCTTTTTCATTCACATACCCCCTCTCTAAAATCACCATGACACGTTTCGCAGCAACTCTACTGCTCACCATTCTTGTGCCGAATGTCGCATGGACACAAAAAAACGCCCCCAACAATGAGGCCAAAATCCCTGCTACTGCTGCAGGACAGGACAATTTACAAAAGAGCATTCAGCCGGGAATCAATAGCAAATTTCTGGATCCGGAGTTGAATATTGACGACTGGATTGCAAGGTTCGAAGTCGAAAGCCGTGAGGTTTATCAGGCCCGCGGCGAAATCCTGAAAGCCATGGCAATCCAACCCGGTTCACGCGTTGCGGACATTGGCGCAGGCACTGGCTTCTTTAGCATGCTGATAAACAAGGCAGTGGGAACAACCGGCTGGAGCTATGCTGTAGAGATCTCGCCCAGATTCACGGAACACTTGACTGCTCTATTTGCAGAACGCGACCTGAAAAACACAACAACCGTTTTTTGCAACGCTCGCTCTGTCTGCCTGCCTCCCAATAGCATTGACCTCGCTTTTATCTGCGATGTCTACCACCACTTTGAATTTCCAAAGCAGACCATGACATCAATCCATGACGCTTTATCCGAAGGTGGTCGGGTAATCCTGATTGACTTTGAACGCATTCCGGGAATATCTCGCGAATGGACACTGAATCACGTGCGAGCGGGAAAGCAGACATTCATCGATGAGGTCCAAGACTCCGGTTTTGAATTAGTTGGAGAACGCAACATTGCCGGTTTCAAAGAAAACTACTTTCTTGAGTTTCGCAAAGCGTCTCGCTAAAAATCGCTACTGTGTACCAACGTCCCTAACTGTGCACCAACAATCCCGACTTGGCACCCAGCGTGCCTGAGACCAAACTCGAACTACGCGGCAGCCGAACGGGCATGCCACCTTATCACTCAACATCCACTTGCTAGGAACCACCGCTTGTCTGCCCCACAACGCTCGCTGGGCCTTGGCTCGGCAACGACATTGGTAGCTGCCAGCATGATTGGCGTGGGAGTTTACACGACAAGCGGATACGCGCTCGATGCGGTCGGTAATCCTGGCGTTGTGGTCGCAGCTTGGATTGTTGGGGGACTTATCGCCATGTGCGGCGCCGTTGGTTATTCAACTCTGGCTGGGAGATTTACAGAATCCGGCGGTGAGTACCTGTTTCTGAGCAAATCCTTGCATCCAGTGGCTGGGCTCATGGCGGGCTGGGTGTCTCTTCTGAATGGTTTTACAGGTGCAATTGCCCTCGCAGCTCTTGGTTTTGAAAATTATCTGCGACCGCTACTCAATGTAGAGAACCTGCCCGATGGCAGCATTGCTATCCCGTCGGTGTTGCTCGTAGCGACCGTGCATACGATTGGAGTACGGTCTGCTGCACGTGCGCAGGACTTTTTTGTTGTGGTCAAAATGACATTGATTGCAGGCTTCATTGCTTACGCAATCATGCACTATTCAAATTGGAACGGAAGTCAGAACGACAGCGGCCCAACAGCTTCGACAACGGTGCACAGCATTCTGGAATTTGTAAAGCTACTGGTTTACATCTCATTCAGCTACGCCGGTTTCAATGCAGCGATTTACATTTCGAGTGAGATTCGGTCACCCAGTCGAAATGTACCCCGAGCGATGATTGGTGGTACATTCATGGTCGCCCTGATCTATATTGCATTGAATGTCATTTTTGTTTATGCGCCGACGAAAGCAGCTGCTACTGCACCGGATGACATCTCGCAAATTGCGGCAACGGCTGCGGGTGCGATTGGCGGGCAGTCCTTTGCAGCCATTGTACGAATCATTATCTGCCTCTCACTTTTCACTTCGGTATCGGCCATGGTGATGACCGGTCCACGTGTTTATGCAAAAATGGCAGACGATGGATTCTTACCAGAATTTTTCAGGTTCAAAACCGCAACCCCCGTGGTGGCAATCTGGTTTCAAGCGATTTTGGCGATCACAGTCATTTCACTGACTACGATCAGCAGTCTACTGGGCTATCTGGGGCTGCCTCTTTCTCTGTGCTCGGTTTTCACAGTCAGCATGGTTTTCCGCATGCAAATGCTGGACTCCACGATCAAGCTGCCACTGTTCGGAATCCCAGCTGCTATTTACGTTACAGCAACACTTTTTTTGGCAGTGTTGTATGGTGTCAGTGACTACTGGCAGGTAATCGCCAGTGGCTTCACTTTGCTGATC
>JAPOKD010000690.1 GCA_029977825.1 Planctomycetota bacterium
GCCGGAAGTTCCTCTTGAGTTTCCCATCATTTTGCATGTTGCCCAGGATGGTGAAATCATTCTGGGAGGAGACGACTATACGGCTGAGACGCTCAGGGTCGGCCTGCAAAAGGAAATCGCGGTCATCAAGGCCGAAGGTAAAACAGTGGAAGACGCAAACGTCGTTATCCGTGCCCACAAAGACACGGCTGCTGGTGACGTTCAGGAAGTGATTCGGGTTGCTCAGGAGCAGAAGCTCGAAAACTTCGCTTTGCGGGTGAAGGAGGACAATTCATGAAAATCCGGAACCGAGGCGAAGCTGAAAAAAGTAGCTTGAACATGACCAGCATGATTGATGTGGTCTTCCTGCTGCTCATCTTCTTCGTGATGACATTTAAAATTGTTGAGCTTGAGGGCGATTTCAGTGTTCGAATGCCCTTGGCAGGAAGTGATTCCATGACAATGGATCCCACAGACTTGCCACTGAAATTAAGGCTTCAGGCCGACGAAAACGGCAAGTTGACCAGCATGGCGCTGAACGAGATCAGTTTGGGGACCGATTTTGATCAGTTGCGTGCAAATGTGGTCGATTTGATCGGGACAACCGCTCCTGTTGAGGGCGAAGAGGGTCCGGAAATCGAGATCGATACGGATTACAATCTCCGCTACGAATACGTCATTCGCTCAATTACTGCGGTTAGTGGGTACAAACAGGGCAACGAAGTTGTCAAACTGATTGAAAAGATCAAGTTTGCCAAACCACGCCGATAACCTGTGATTCTGCTCCTCGACAATTACGACTCCTTCGTCCATAACCTGGCCCGCTATTTGAGGCAGTTGGGAGCGGACACGCTTGTGTTGCGCAGTGATCGGGTCGATCGACACGAATGCCAACGCCTCGCTCCGGACGCAGTCGTTTTGTCGCCGGGCCCCAAAGGGCCGTTCGAGGCAGGTTGCTCGGTGGATGTGGTGCGAAACTTGGACGCGGAGATCCCTATTCTTGGTGTCTGTCTTGGGCATCAGGCAATCGCAGCCGCGTTTGGTGCAACGGTCAGTCCGTGTCCTCCCAGGCATGGCATGACCAGTCCCGTCACGCACGGTGCTGCTGGCTTGTTCGCCGGGCTTCCGGAAACGATCAACGTGGGCAGATATCATTCGTTGGCAGTCGATGAAGCCAGTCTGCCTGCTGAGTTGCGAGTGACAGCACGGAGTCAGGATGATGGTGTCATCATGGGGCTTCAGCATGTCACGCGTCCGGTGTATGGCGTGCAGTTTCACCCGGAGTCGGTGCTGACAGAGGACGGGATGGCTTTACTTGAAAATTTTGTGCATGTGGCTACACGCAGAAATTTGCACCATCCGCAGCACGCCCCAAATCAAATGCGTCCGAAAGCACTTCGTGATTCGACACGTGGGGAATTGGCCTCGTGATCCTTGAAGCGATCGTGACCTCGATCGATTTGAATGGAACAGTCAACCTGGCACCGATGGGACCAGAGGTGGCTGATGATTTTGGTGAGAAGAAGGTGCCTGAACGGTTGGTTCTCAAACCATTCCGGTCGTCACTCACCTATCAAAATCTGATGGCTACTGGAAAAGCAGTTGTCCATGTCACCGATGATGTCAGCTTGATCGCCCGGACGGCAGTTGGGAAGATCAGTGCGAGCGAGATAGCCGGTCTGGTAAAATCGTGGCGAGGTTCTGATTGGTGGCGGTTGCGAAGCTGTCATCGTTGGCTGGCAGTACAAGTAGAGACGGTGTCCGAAGACGAGCTTCGCGTTGAAATGGATTGTCGCATTATCCATTCTGAAATTGAGAAACCTTTTTTTGGTTTCAATCGCGCAAAGTTTGCTGTGATCGAAGCTGCTATTCTGGCAACGAGAACACACTTGCTGTCTGCTGGTCAAATTCAGGATGAGTTGGACCGTTTGCAACCATTAATCGATAAAACTGGCGGTCATACCGAACAGGCAGCGTTCGATTTCCTTCGAAAGACGATCGATGAACGCATCACGGACCATTGATTTCCAATCCTCTGCTGGTGGTGGTTTTGCCGTTCGGGTCTGTACTGGTTCTCGTTTGCACTTCGGCCTGCTTGACACCGTTCGGCCGTTTGGTGGGGTGGGAGTCATGCTCAATGCGCCGTCCACTGAGGTGGTGGTCTCGACTGCCGACAGCTTCCGATGTCCGGATGATTACCAGGATCGGATTGGTCCCATTGCTGAAAGAATTCGCCAATTCAGTGGAGCAGAAAAATTGCCATCATGTCGCGTGCAGGTTTTGCGTACCGCGCCAACGCATTGCGGGTTGGGTAGTGGAACACAGCTTGCGTTAGCAGTCGCCGAAAGTATCTGCCTCCATCAAGCCTTGCAAGCAGAACAGAAAACAATCGCGAATACCTTGGCAAGTCGTGGGCAAAGATCAGTAGTTGGCACGCACGGTTACTGGCAAGGTGGAATGATCTACGAAGCAGGCGATTGTAAGGCAGGTGAAAAATCGATGGAGGGGAATCTTAATGCGGTTCAGCAGGGCGCTCGCTTGCCGGAGGCCTGGCGTGTTGCAGTATTGCGACCGTTGGACCACGATTTTACTGTAAGTGGCAAACAGGAACGCGAAAATTTTTTACGTCTGAAACCCGCCTCTAAGAAAGTGGGACACGAATTACGTCGATTGGCGATCAACGAAATCATGCCGGCCGCGAAGCTCGGACAGTTTAATGCGTTTTCAGATGCGACACGAGTTTATAACGAGTTAAGCGGCAGCCTGTTCGCCAGCGTTCAGGGTGGATCATATAACGGAAAGGCCGTAACACGTGTGATTGAATGGCTGAGTGATCGAGGCGTGCTCGGGCATGGCCAAAGTAGTTGGGGGCCGGGTGTTTTCGCTTGGTTCGAATCACAGGACGCGGCCGAGGCAGGCTTGGCATCAATGCCCGACAATGTAGAGCTGGTAACATTGGCATCTGCACGTAACGAACCACGAGCAGTTCAGATCAAGAGCAAAATCTGAAAGGTAGCTTGCTGGTCGGAGCACTGTACTAATTCACTGCTGTGAGGCGTCACCGCCGTCATCGCTTGTCAACATTGACCCAGTATTCGGGCTCAGAGACCAGAGGCCCAGCAGAATGGCAGATGCGAAGTAGGCAGCAACGTACTCAACAACTGCTCCACGGTTGGCCTCGTCGAGAACGACATTGCCCCACTTCTCCGGTCCAAACAGAACAAATAGTTGGTTGCCGGGCAGAGGTGAATGAATGACCCCAAAGGCCGTCAGGCCACCGGCCAAAGCCATTACAAGGGCAGCGACCCTCATTTCACGATCAACAATTTTTGCCAACGCCCATGCCCACAGCAAGCTGGTAATAATGAAACCACTGCTGAGCATTCCAACGGTTTTGAGATTTGTTCTTAACACACTGTCCTTCAGGGTTGAGGGTTCGATCCCTGCATCGCGGAGTGCTGCGTCACCGAACATTTGGCCAGGGAAGCTCATGGCAAGAAATGCTAACGCCGGCAAGCAAGCCAAGGCGACAGCGGCATAGTGCTTTCGTGGTGTTGCAAGAAAACTTTGCTTGGTTATTTCTAAACCCACAAAGACAAGAATTGGGTAAACCGCAGCTGCTGGAATAAAAGCCTTGATCCAGTTAAAGTAGCCCACCAAGCCTGCTGATCCGATTAGCAGGGCAGTTCCCAGTGCGTATGCCGCTCGACCACCCATGGCTTTGTATGCGGGATGCCCGATGTACGGTGTTGTCTGGATTACACCTCCCGAACAC
>JAPOKD010000818.1 GCA_029977825.1 Planctomycetota bacterium
GCCAAAAAACAATTCCTTAGCATGGGTACTGCGCCTGTTGGAGGTGCGTTTCCCGTTGTGGGTGGTGCGATTGCTGAGGTGATGAATGAACACAAGGAAGCTTTCGACTGGAAGGTGCAGGCCAAGGGTACCAAGGGGTCGCAGGAGAATATCCGGCGTCTTCAGCAGGGGGATCTTGAATTGGCGCTCTCGAATGCGGCAATCTCGTATTTTGCAACGCGTGGTGAAGGTACTTGGACCAAGGAGTACGACATTCGCGCTGTTGCCACGATGGCTCCCAATGTTGCCCTCTTCATTGCTCGCGCTGACAGTGGAATCGAGAGTATCGCTGACTTGAAAGGCAAGCGTGTGATCACCGGACCAGCAGGAGCCGGTTTTCAAATGTTCATCGAGCCAATTCTTGCAGAGCATGGTGTTGCTTGGGATGACATTACCTCCATCAATGCCACACAGAGTGGATCGGTTGATCAGTTGGGTGACGGGTCAGCGGATGCTGCATTTCTGGGTGGTGCGGTGCCCACCGGGTCCATTACGCAGGCAACCAGTACCTTTGATGTCAAGTTTGTCCCGTTTGATGAAGACAAGCGACAGGCACTGATCGAGAAATATGCCTTCTTTCATCCAGCAACTATTCCCGCTGGCATTTACAAAGGTCTCGACAGCGATTTCCAAGGGCTCAATGTCGGTTCCATGCACGTGATCACCGCAGCTTCTCAACCAGACGATCTGATTTATGAAGTTACGAAAACAATCTGGAATAACCGCGCCGAAATCGCGGGAAAGCATCCGGCTGGTAAAGCGCTCAACGAAAAAAATATCACTCGCGATACGGGCATTGAATATCATCCTGGCGCCGTGCGATTCTACCAAGAGGCCGGCCTGTGGCCGGTGTCCGAAGCCGACGGTGAGTCTGAAGCGGCTGCAGGGGACGCTGACTCGGATGAGCCAGAGACGGATAAAGCAGAGGCTGCAACGTCGTCTGATTCTTGAGTGGGCAACTTTCGGTCCAAGTGATCCCGGCAGGGGTGATGTCGCATCTTGCCGGTCTCGGCTGGCAGTCTTCGGGTTGAGAGATCGCAGCGTTTGCTGATCTGTCATCGGGGTGGACATCGTGGCTTGGCGATTGGGCTGATGCGTTGTGTGGACTGTCGTTTGTTAATGTGTTTTTTTTGAAAATGTGTCGTGTTTCTAAAACGGCATTTCTGCTGGAACGAGGGAATACCTGTGAGTGAAGACGCGGATCAGGTCGAGAAAGCCAAGACTGCGAGTAACGCATTCCACCCCCCAAAAGCAGTGTCTGAATCGAACGCGGCCGTGAGCGGCCCCGCGGTGCCATCGATGCTTGAGCGATGGGTCAAGCCCGTGGTTACGGTGTTGGGGGTTTTGCTCTGCCTCTTTACGCTTTTTGAAGTCAATTACAACACGTTGCAGCCTCAGTCCGCTTTAGCTGTATTCGTAGGTGTGGGGCTTGCTCTGTGTTACTTGACATTTCCAGTTCACAAGCGGTTTGCCGGTGTCACTTCATTGCGATGCGTTGACATTATTTTGGCGATGTTAGCTGCAGCGTGTTGTATGTATGTGATTGTGCAAACACAGCCGATTTTCAGTAGCTTTTGGGGAGACGGGATTTCTCTAGGTGACCGCGCGGGAGGCGAAACGGGGACGGACTTTGCGGTTGGGTTAGTGGGGGTGATCCTGGTGCTCGAAGCGACTCGACGCAGTATTGGCATCATCGTCCCGTTGCTGGCGTTGGCTTTTGTTGCCCACTCATATTATTGCTATGCCAGTTTTCGTTACGATTGGCCGGTCTTGCCCGCCTGGATGTTGCCGCATGCCGGGCAAAGTGCCAAGGACATTGTGAGTACCACGTTTCTTCAGTCGTTAGGCGTGTTTGGTCCAGCTGCTTCGGTAATGTTCAAGTATGTCTTTCTGTTTGTCGTGTTTGGTTCGTTTCTGGAAATGTCCGGAGCGACTCAGTTCATCATTGACTTTGCCACTAAGACTTTTGGCCGGATTCGAGGCGGTCCAGCAATGGTTTCTGTTATGGCCAGTGGTCTGATGGGGTCTTTGTCTGGAAGTGCGGTTGCCAATGCTGTGACGACGGGAACGTTTACCATTCCCATGATGCGGAGTGCAAAATTTCCAAATCACATTGCAGGTGGGATTACCGCCGCCGCAGCCGCAGGAGGAGCACTTGTTCCTCCCGTGATGGGTGCGGGGGCCTACATGATGCTGGAGCTGGTGCAGCCGCAGGTCACTTTTCTGGAGATCATGAAAGCAGCGATTCTTCCGGCCATTTTGTACTACTTTTCAATTCTGGTTCTCGTCTTTCTTTACTCACGTCGGTTGGGTACCGAAAAATTGAGCGTGGAAGAGCTCAGTAAGAAAAAGCTGAAGGGCTTCGAGGCAAGTGTTTTTTTTGCTGCGTTGGGAACGCTGGTAGGGCTTTTGATTCTGGGTTTTTCCCCGTTCCGCAGTGTCACGGGCGCCTTGGCAGTCATTTTGGTGTTTGCGATTTTTCGTCGTGAGCTGAAGATTTCAAAAGAAGAAAGATGGCTGGCGCTGTGCGTGTTCAGCGCAGTAGTGCTGGTGTCTCAGGTTTGTATCCTGTTTCAAGACGTGCTTCCCCTGGCCGTCGAGCGGTATGTGCCAGCGCGTTGGATCGACCCACGCACTACTTCCATGTCGATTCTGTTGATTATCAGCTCGTTGCTTGATTCGATGCTGCTGGGAATGTTCGGGTTGTTAATCGTCGGCATGCTGATGCCTGGTTGGCGTCCTGAAATCATTTCGTCAATGACCAAGTCCGCCAAGAATGGTGTCGCTCTTGTTGCAGCCAGTGCTTGTGTTGGAATTATCATTGGGATCGTTCAGCAGACAGGAATCGCGACCGACTTCAGTGCCACAATCAAGGGTGTTGTAGAGACAAACCTGTTTCTTGCTTTGACGGGGATCATGGTTTGTTCGCTGATTTTAGGTATGGGCGTGCCGTCGGTGGTCTGCTACCTGCTGATGGCGACGCTGATGGGGTCGTTGCTAGGCGAGTTGGGAGTGTTGCCTCTAGTTGCTCATCTGTTCATTTTCTACTTTGGCATGATGTCGATGGTAACGCCGCCTGTGGCATTGGCGGGTTATGCCAGTGCGTCGATTGCGCAGGCACCCATGATGAAAACCTCATTCGC
>JAPOKD010000529.1 GCA_029977825.1 Planctomycetota bacterium
CACATAACGCTGGCACATAACGCTGGCACATAACGCTGGCACATAACGCTGGCACATAACGCTGGCTATCCAGCAGTGTGAGATCTCTGTTTGCGTTGAACTACGAATCGTGCAATATCACCACTTACGGGAAAATTGCGCGAGTACTCCAACGGGTTTTGCAGTTCACGGGTCACGCCTACCCGCTTCCCCATGCATCACTCGCATGAATAACTGGGTTTTCTGGCTGATTCCCATTTCTGGTTTAAAACTGTCGCGCAGGCGTTAGGAAACAAGGTCAGGGAACAAGGGCGGTGACGGAAATTCATTGCCAAGCAGCCTGCTGGTGCCAGTCTGACTGGTCACGTGTCAACATGTGTACGCTCCTGACGCTGGCCAGCAAATCGACGACAGGTTCGTGCATCTCCTCAATGCATCCAGTGCTCCCGGTCGTCCTCATTGGAGTCTGGGATCAGACCATCCTCATACATTTCCAACGCCCCTGCAGGAAGCGAGCAGTCATAAAAGTGGCGAGCAACCAGATCCACAATGTCAACATCCACCACCACCAGAACAGAGTCTGCTGCTGAGTTTCCAATGAATTCTGGGTTTCCAAACTGACTTGTGGTTCCAACGTGAAACCAACGACTAGAGCCAGAGTCGAAGCAAGCAACCCACTAACCAGCACAAACCACGTATCGCCAGCACCACGCAAAGCACCTGCGAGGATCAACTGCACTGAATCCAACAGAACGTAGACGGCGACAAAACTGAGAAGGGTTTTGGCAATATCGATGGCAGCAATCGATTCCTCGGCGTTCTCGCTCAATTGATACAGAGACATCATTGCATCCGGAATCGCAAGGTAAGCAACCAGCCAGATCGTGCTGTAAACACATCCGATCAATAATCCGGCATAGACGCTTTTGACTGCTCTTTGTGCCCCACTTTCGAGGAGATGCCGGCCGACCAGCACTGAGACCGCAATCGATACTCCGACGAGTGGAATAAAAGCCACCATATTGAAATTGATGGCCATCGTCGTTGCTCTCAGAGGTACATCACCGATGCTACCGATTCTCAGGACCATCACGGTAAAGCCACCAGACTCAGTCAAATACATGAGGCCTGTCGGGAAGCCAAAGAACAGCAGTTTTCTTCCCAATTTCAAATCGACGCCAAATCCGCCTCGAATGCGATACAAACTCTCGTACCTCGGCTTCAGCAACAGGACACCATAGCAGACAGCCTTTGTCCAAAATGCAATCACACTGCCAATGGCTGCACCTGCAATTCCGAACGATGGAATCGGCCCTGCCCCAAAGATCAAGATCACGTCAAGCAGCAGGTTCACCACTCCCGATGCCAATGACACCCACATGATGACTCGAGTCCGTTCGGTTCCACTGAAGAATCCACTGAGAGCAGATTCGAGCACCAGCCCCACAGCTCCGATCATCAGCAATCGCAGGTAGGTAGCCTCAAGTTCCAACAAGTGTTCGGGTTGTCCTGTGGCCGCAAACAAGGTATGCGCCATGAAGGCAACGCCAACGAATACCGGTGTTGTCAGCAAAGACAACCAGACCGATTGCCAAAGGAATCGCCCGATTTTTCTATGTTGATGCGAGCCTACATATTGACTGACAATGGCCCCCGTCATGGAGGCAATTCCAACGGGCAAACACACGAGAACCCAAAAGAAGTTTCCGCCTGCCATCGATGCACTCATCGACTCGCCGTCATGCCACAGCAACAGCGTCCGGTCAGCGAAGAGAACAAGCGAGAAAGTTCCCGCACTGACCATCAATGGCAGAGCGACTCTCCAGACTTCCAGAACGCATCGTAAAAAGGATTCATCAGCCGATGAATCGCGATGCGATTCTGTATCACTGGATACGGAAAGCTGTTTCCCGCTCATCCGAGTTTTAGCTTTCCCGCAAAACCGAATCCTACGCCCCCAAGCAGTCCACCAATATGGGCTCCATTGGCCACATCACCGATCAGCGGTGTAATGCAAAGAACCAACCAGCCCAACATCAGAACAACATTGGTTTGAACGAGATGAATCGGATACCCGGGATCAACTTTGGGACGTATCCAGAGAAAACCAAACAGTCCATAAACAGCCCCTGAGGCACCAATGGCGAACGGCGATCCACTCATCGTCTGAGCTAGAAAATCAAGCGGTGTTCCTTGAAAGATGGGTTGCAGGGTAGCGGTATCGGGCAACATGACCTGAAGCAGCATTCCTGATACCTGGGTCGTGATCAGGATCACAGCAAAGAACAACGATCCATGTAATTTCTCAATGACCGATCCCAGAAAGTAAATCCAGACCATGTTGAATAGCAGATGAAATTCATCTCCGTGCAGAAACAACGGGGTTACGAATCTCCATAACTGCCCTGTATCCACCGACGCAAATGGATTCCCTCCGGACTTCATGAATTCTTTTCTGTCAACAAACGACAGCGTGTCATAAACCTGCTCTTCCAGGGTCACTTTCCCCGGAACCCTTGACCGGCGCGGTTGTCCAAAGTGCGTCGTGAGGCTGGCGATGATCGACAGAATGATCACAGCGATCGTGACCGGAAACCCTGTCTGTTTCAGAGGAGCACGAATCGGCTCTCCCAGCGACGATCGGCTCACGTTCGCAATGCGTTCATTTTCCGCCAGACGTTTCTGACGGGCCAACTCCGCCGCAATCTGTTCCTGGCGAATCTGCGTGGCCTCGCGTTGGACCTGATAACGATCTCCCTCAGGATCTGAGCGGAAATCAGCGAGTTCCTGTTTGGACTGCTCAATCTGCCGTTCGTCGCGAACCCAGATATCCCAAGCAGAGTCTGGGGCATCAGTCTCAGGATCACAGCTTGCTTCTATCGACTGCGTGACAAGGTAGTCACAGAATCGCTGCGCAAGTTCCGAGTTTTCCAGTGTGCCGATTCGCCGCATCTTAGTGTTTCCGCCCTGAAAATTCGCTGAAAAGCAACCGTTTACCCACGATCAATCGCTATTTCGCTGGGGATCTTCTGTCGCATTGTTACGTCTGGGATGCGAACCCTCCATGCCGCCCATCGCAGAAAGTTCTCGGAAAGATGGGAAAATAGGGTTTGATTCCGGTTTTTAGCGGCAATTTCCTTGCCGTATGCGTCTGTGGACCCCACATGAGACTTGCCGGATCGTTGGACTGGTTAATAATATGGACATTCAGAGACCGAACTACTCTGAGAGCGGAGGCCGAAAACTCTGAGAGTAATGCCCCCACGATTTCAAACCGACCAATTCTCGTCCATGACGAAGGGTAATACACAAGATGGCAGTCAAACTGAGCGAACGAGCAGCAGAAGAGGTCAAGCGTTTCCAGAAAGAGCACAATTTCGGTGACGATATGGTGCTCCGGATCGGCATTGCCGCTGGTGGCTGCAGTGGATTCAGCTACACCTTGAACTTTGATGACAGCTTTGACGACAAAGCAGACACCAAGTATGAGTGCCATGGTGTTGCTGTTGTTGTCGACAAGAAGAGCGCCCTGTATCTCGACGGGACCACCGTTGACTGGTACGAGAGTCTTGAAAAGCAGGGCTTCACATTCGAGAACCCGAACGCGGTCAAGAGCTGCGGTTGTGGCAGTTCTTTCCAAGCCTAGGTGCGAACCTGGCTGAACTTCGCTTCAACGGTCTCATCAACGGGCCTGCTTGATTGTGCCAACGAGTGATCAAGTTGAGGTAGAGTTGCCTAATGGCAGCTCTACCTTTTTTTGTGCCTGCATGAGGATTCTGTTTACATTGAACCCTCGCGGACTCGCCCAATCCATCCCCTCCAGCAATCCGACCCCACCATGAATCGCGTCACCCTGGCTGTCTTTTGCCTGCTGTTACTATGCTCCGAATCGCTGTCGGCCGGCAAACCCAACGTACTGCTGCTGTTGGTCGACGACCTGAAGCCGTCATTTGGAGCCTATGGAGAACGGTGGGTGCACTCTCCCAACCTTGATCGGCTTGCGGCTTCCGGCACACGTTTCGACGCGGCCTACTGCAATCAGGCAGTATGCGCCCCATCGCGAAACAATCTTCTGATCGGATCACGCTCAACATCGACAGGGGTCTACAGCCTCGGCTATCACATTCGAAGAGCGCTTCCTGATGTGGTCACGCTTCCCCAACATTTTAAAAATCACGGTTACCATTCTGCTGGAATTGGCAAGGTCTTTCACATCGGTCATGGCAACATCAACGACAAAATGTCCTGGAGTGTTCCATTCCAGCCTGACAAGGTCATCGACTACGTGCTTGACGAGAGTACTGGTGGCCAGCTGACACGGGAGGAGGCGTACTTCAGCAATCAGAAACTTGGACAGATCAAATCGCTTCCGCGGGGTGCCGCATGGGAAAAAGCTGACGTGGATGATGAAGCATATGCTGACGGTCGCATTGCGACTGAAGGAATCAAACGTCTGCAAGCGTATCACAAATCGGGTACGCCGTTCTTTCTGGCACTCGGTTTTACGAAGCCACACCTTCCCTTCTGTGCTCCAACCAAATACTGGGATCTGTACGACCGCTCAAAATTACCGACAGCTGCCTATCGGCAACCTCCCAAAGGAGCGCCCAGATACGCGGGAAAAACACTGGGCGAACTGAATCAGTACAAGCCCATCCCTCAAGAAGGACCACTTTC
>JAPOKD010000469.1 GCA_029977825.1 Planctomycetota bacterium
ACACGATCAGACGAATCGGGGTCATCGATACCCAACAACAACAAATCATCGTCGGCGAGTTTATCGTCGTTAAGAGCTGTCTTGATGGCTTCGGAAAGATTATCACGTTGCAGATCGATATCTCCGCACAGTGTTCTGACCGGAGCGATTCCAAGCAGCTTCTCGGTGACAACCGCTGTAACACGACTGGGCTTCTGGAATGCCGAGACGATTTGGGACTCTGAACCTTGTGGCTTCCCAATGATGCGGAGCCATAACGTCGGATGCTTGGACGTCTGGAACACCTCTTTATGCAAGTCTGACAAGTTTCCGCTGTGAAGCAGTATCAGACTTCTGCAATGTCGGTCCTCGGCATGGGTGAGTATCGCTTTCGCATCGGATTCGATCGTGGTCACACTGAGGTCTGCTGGTTCACAATCCAGTTCGGCAGCAAGTGTTTTACGGCCATATTCGGCCAATGCCTTCCGGTCAGTGCCCACAATGGCAATTTCGAGGTTCCCCGCAGATACTCCATCAATGGAAGCGCACCATGCAGCTCCCGTGTTGATTTGCTCTTCAGATCCCACCGCAACCAGAATACGCATTCGATTTCATTCCTAAAACAGGTACACCCCCTCGATATATGCTCAAGTCAGTGAGCTGGGAGTTGGATAAACTATAACGAGGACCGCGTTCGTGATTTGATGCGGCATGTATATTTCTCCTCGAAGCCCTACGGAAGCTGATGGGACAATTCAAGCAGCAAATGCAGCACGCATGCCGGCGGGCGTTGCAGCCCGTGGCACGAGGGGTCAGGTCGTTGTTGACGCCGCCCGTACCACCGGTTGAATTCGGTTGGCATCAGATTGAAGCTGGGCCTGCAGCCGGTGCCCACGTCATGCTGCCTCGTAATACGCACATTGCTGAAGCGATTACCGCGGGAGATTATGACAAAAAAATCCTGAATTTAGTGGAAGCTTTGGTGGGAAAGCATGATGTCTGTTTTGACATCGGCGGCCATTACGGCTGCTATACACTTTCACTGGCCAAGTTGGCTAGCGACGGACAGGTTCACACTTTCGAGCCCGTTCCTGCTCATGCTGGGAGAATTCGAGATGCAGCACAAAAGTCCGGTCTCAAACATGTTCAAGTACACCAGGTAGCAATGGCCGGTGAGGTTGGTGAGATGACGCTGCAGTTTGCAGAGGTACAAGGCAGCGATGATTCCATGGCTTTCCTCGACGCGTACGGCGGTGTTGACACTCAGGCTGCTCATGAACATTATCGAAACTTCTCGCGTACTACCGTTCAGGCACGAACGCTTGATTCGCTGGCCGATGATGTTGGTTCTGTGCATTTCATCAAGATTGATGCAGAGGGAGCTGAGGCGGCGATCTTGGGAGCAGGGCTCACACTGATTGCCAATAGTAAGCCTCGCTTGCTGGTGGAGTTGCATGGGATCTATGAGGCCTTGGCCTGTGCTGAAATTCTCTGCAAATTGAATTACCGGGCGATTCTGTTGACTGATCAAAAAACCACACTTCCAATTCTTTGGGCGCCTTGTGACGACTCTGCTTCGGTAAATGCAGTGAGGGAAGTGCTTGGGCACGAACCCGTAGTGATGTTTGACTCACTCTCGAGGCCTGACAGCTTTGCTGATGCTGGACCGGATGTGTGACGATGGTTGCTGCAACTTGTACTGATCCCGTTACTGTCGTGATCCCTGCTTACAATTTGGATGCCTATCTGCAGGATGCCATCGAGAGCGTCTTCAAACAGCAGTATGACGGCCCGGTTTCGATCATCGTGTTGGATGACGGGTCGACAGATCAATCACTGGACGTCGCGAATCGCATGGCCGGGAAAGTTACGAATCTGAAAGTTGTTACACAAACGAATCAAGGACGGGCCAGAACACGTAATCGCATGCTGGAATTGGCGGAAACGGATTTGGTCGCCTGGTTGGATGGTGATGACCTTGCTGCCCCCTGCTGGCTCGCTGATCAAATTGGATACTTGCATAGTAACCCTGATTGTGTGGCGGTCGGTGGTCAAGGATATTCCATGACAGCCAGTGGTAATGCGATCGGTCCCATCACACACCCACTTGATGGCGAGGATATTGATCGACGTCACCTGTCAGGAGAGGCAAACGCGTTTTTTCAATCGTGCGTTTCTGTCCGAAAGTCTGCTGTGTTGAAAGCAGGAGGGTATGACGAACGCTACCCCTGCGCGGAAGATTACTCACTTTGGTTACGTTTGGCCGAAGTCGGTAAACTCGCCAACCTGTCAGGCTGTCATCTTTGTTATCGAGTTCATGCAACTTCGGCGAACTGGACACTGAACATTGACCAGAGGACGCAAGGACATGCCATCCAGCAGGAGGCGCTTAAACGGCGTGGCTTGCCAAACGATGGAAGGGTGATGGATGAAATTCCACCAGTGAAAAAAGATGATTGGAACCGACGCCTGTTCTGGATCAATATTGCTCTGAAGTCGGGCAATCCCTTGTCGGCTCTGCAGATGTTGGGACCAGCGCTGAAAAAGCATCCAGGGTCCCTGCTCATGTGGCTCGCAGCTTTAGTTTCAGTGGCTGATGCGACTATTTTTTTTGGTAATCGAACCGCGAAATTTGTTCCCGGTAAATCATTGCAGATTAAGTCGTTACCCAATGTGTCTTTTTACCGTGCCGGACGCAGTTTGGTACGTGCTCGACGCCGTTGGCGAGGAGGCGCGGATGCCAGCCAATAACAGAACCGAGTGGATAGCTGGTGCTGGTCTGCAGTTGAAGCTTGAGGGTCCAGCTCAAACGGCTGAATACCAGCCTTGGTTACGCATACTGCAAAGCGATCAGCATGCTAGATAGTCTCCGCGCACGGTTGCAACTGGACAGGCCGCTTGCCTACGCGCTCATGACGCGAGTTTGGCAGGCGGCATCTGGTCCCATCACGATCGTGCTACTGATTCGCTCGCTCGATTTGGCAGAACAGGGTGTTTACTACGGCATCATTGGGATCGTCGGTATTCAAGCCTATTTTGAACTTGGTTTGTTGAATGTGTTAGTAAGCCAGTCTGGCCATGAAACAGCAGCGATGAAAAAGTTAGAGGCTGCGTCAGGTGATGGAGCGTTGCAGGAGGCGGACCCCGAGTGGATTGCAGCCGCAGCCAGGATGCGAGATCTGATTCGCGATTCCTTTCGATGGTTTTGTGGAGCAGGTCTTTTTTACGGCGCCGCAGCTTTGGTCTTTGGATGGTATTCACTGGCTGATTCCGAGGTTGCCTGGCGCGGCCCATTGCTTGTGCTTGTGCCCATCGCAGCGATTTCTGTTTGCCTGTCACCGGGACTGTCAATTCTTGAGGGTGCAGGTTTTCGTGATGTCATTTTCCGATTTCGATTTCTGCAGATGACGATCGGCAGTGTTGTGATCTGGATTTCGTTGGAATCCGGATTGAAACTATGGGCGCTCGTGCTCAGCTCTTCTGTTCAGGCCTTGATGTTCATGTACATCACGTTTGTGGGCCAGGCAGAGTTCTTTCGGAAATTCCGCTGCCTCGACGATCGACCATCCAACTTTGACTGGATTCATCAAGTTTTGCCTGTCCAATGGCGTGTTGCTTTGATTGGTGCATCCTTCCACTTTGCAACGCAGTTCTTCACCGTGATTGTCTTGTGGTTTCACAGTGATGCTGATGCCGCACCACTGGGTATGACTCTGAGTATCACCACGGCGATTCAGATGCTGGCCCTTGCATGGGTTCAGACACAGTATCCTGTTGTGTCTCTGCATCATGGCGCCGGTGAACGGGAAAAGGCCGGAACCATTTGGCGTCGCACCGCAGTGATTTCAACCTTGCTTCTTGTCGCTGGATTCGTCGTTTTGACTGCTGGAGTCGCTTGTTTGCCATGGCTGGACAGGAACATAGAAGATCGCTTCCTCGACGCATGGCAGGTTGCCGTACTCGGGCTCGGATGTCTGGCAATTCACATAGCGAACGTTCAGGGATACTACGTACTGGCACGACGCGCCAATCCCCTTCTCGTGGCGTCGCTGTTTGGATCAATTGCAACAGCGGCAGCCGTCTGGCTGGGTGGTTACTTCTATTCCACTGATGGTGTGGTGCTCGGTTATGCACTGGCTACCTGTCTGGTTCTTGCTCCAGTTCATACCTTTGCCTATGCCCAGTTCAGGCGAAAAATTGATATCTGATTGCATGTACCATGTTGAGAGTCACGTCGAGGTCTCTCAAGCATTTGGAACTGTCTTTCCGGCCGCTGCTTGGCCCGATGCCAAGGTGAGATCACGGTACATGAGGGCTAACGAGTGCGAAGATCAACAGGCAAACCGCAACGGCGTCACCAAATTGCAATCGGTCGCTCGTCGCGGAGCGTTTCAAATAATCGAGCAAGCGGCCCGTGGGACAACCAAATCGACAATACCCCATCGGAAGGATGGCGGAAACAGCCAGAGTCGCGAACGCGAATGCCAGTGAACTCCAACTTGCTATGCGAAACAGATAGGCATGGAAGGGTTCCCAGGAGGCAAGATCGATGGTCGGTATGACTATGAGTGAAATGTAGGCGCAGCAAAGAGTCAAACCAGGTAGGCGTCGTATCCATCGACTCAAGCCTCGTGGCAACTTTCTGTAACGCAAGGATTTCGGCTTGGGGCGTACCAGTTGTTGGATCGCACCGTGGGGGCACAAGTGGTTGCAGTACGGATTCCCTTTGGTGATCGGTGGCCCAAGCATGGCGACACACATGATGGCTGCCAATCCTGGGGCTAAACGCCATGCGATGCCTTCCGCTGACCACCCGGCGATTAAAGCCATTGAAAGCAGGTTTCCAGCCCATAGACCGATGACGATGACTACCCACGTCAGCCACAGACGTCGGAATGATCGTCGCCGGTAAACACCCGCGTATTTCAGCGTTGCGGCTAGGATCAGGGTTGAGATGGTTAGAATATCGGCAATCGTCCAGCGAATTGAATCGAGCCAGGAAGTAGTGACTGCTTTTGGTGAGGTCCGTATCTTCAAAGCCTCCCTGCTTGCGGCTACAAGGGTGTCGGCAACAATCAAGCTTGTCATGGTGGCGCCGGAAACACCTTCGACTCCAGCAGCTTGTGGATCAAATTCGGACAGTTCGGCAACTGTTTTGCCCTGAAAAATCGACCAGAA
>JAPOKD010000680.1 GCA_029977825.1 Planctomycetota bacterium
CGCGTACGAACTGGTACATAGAAGGAGGCTCCCATGCTGCAGCACAGCTGTGCGACTCTTCCGCTGAGCACTGCCTAGAACCTTGTATCCACTGACGATCAAGTCTTCCGCTGTACGCCGCTGGAAACACAGAAACTGAGAGTTCTTATCCTCTGACCGCGGCTCCAGGCCAGTGTGACTAAAAGGGACAGCATGAACACCCCAAACAGCCAACGCCTCAGTGATCGCAGCATGTGTTTGCTGGTAAAGAACGGAGCGAGGTCCAGCCGAGCTAGCTGGCACAGGAATCGAAACGCTATAAGTCAGCTCGTGATCATGAACAATCGCACCACCACCCGTAGTCCGCCGCACACAGCAAATCGAATCGCTAGGACCATGCGCGGCTCTCGCAGCAACCCCCTGAAAGTATCCCAGTGACAAAGTGGGTTCGGCCCATTGATAGAACCTCAGAACAGGCACTCCCGTCCGGCTGACGGAATTCAGGATCGCTTGATCAATCGCCATGTTCTCTGCCGCCCCGAAGGCGGCAAGAGAAATCAATCGACCGACACGGGTACCAGCGGACACAGCCGACACTGTTCGCGTGTTCATCATCCAGCTTCAGCGCACTGCTTCTGGTAGTCAGCATGATCGAGCAGTGACTCGACCGAATTTGTCTCGCTGACCTCGACCTTCACGATCCAGCCGAAATCATAGGGATCATCGTTCAGCTCCTCGAGTCTTTCTGGGAGATCTTCGTGCACTGCGATGACCTTGCCACTAATGGGGCTATAGAGGGGACTGACTGCCTTGACCGACTCCACTTCACCAAACTCCTCACCGGCAGTGAGTTCGCGTCCGAGTTCGGGTAATTCCATGTAGACAAGATCATTCAACTGCTCCAACGCGAACCCTGACAGGCCAACGGTCCCAACAGCTTTCCCATCTTCTTCAGCCAAATCAACCCACTCGTGCGATTCGGCGTAGAGCAATTTCGATTCATCACGTGACATCAAAGGAGTCCTTCTTAGAGGGTCATGATTTGGGACGTTTGTAAAACGGCAACTTGGTTGGCTTTGCATCAACCAGCTTGCCGCGAATATCAATTTTGAATTCGCTGTCATCAGCGTTCGCTCTATCAACGTAAGCCATGGCGATCGGATATCCCAGTGTCGGTGAGGGGCCACCACTCGTGACTTCTCCGATTTTCCGTCCCCCGCCATCGAGCACAGGGCATCCTTCGCGGGCAGGTCGTTTTCCTTCCGGCCTCAGTCCAAGCCTCAGAGTTGAAGGCCCAGACTCGGCAATTTCCTCCAGGGCTTCACTTCCCAAGAACGATCTATCCTTCAAAGTACACGCAAAACCCAAGCCCGCAGAAAGCGGATCAATTGACTCATTCAGTTCGTGCCCGTAGAGCGGCATGCCAGCTTCCAGACGCAGAGTATCGCGTGCCCCCAAACCAGCGGCGATAAAACCATCATTTCGTCCCGCGAGTAGCAAATTTTCCCAAATTCGATTTGCCTCTTCAGCCCTGACAATCAATTCCAGGCCGTCCTCACCCGTGTAGCCCGTGCGACTCACAATGACCGGCTTGGCAAATTGATCAGTAACAACCGCGCGATAATACTTCAATCGTGTCGGATCGAAAGAAAACAAACGCTTGCACGCCTCCATGGCCGCCGGCCCCTGAACAGCAATCATGGCCGTCAACTCAGTGCGATCAGACATGGTGACGGTTGGGAAATTATCCAAAATCGGCGTCAACCACTGGATAATTTTTTCCCGATTCGACGCGTTCACCACCATCAAATGGAATCGCTTTTGCGATGGTGTCTCGACGTGAGAGACAAGCACATCGTCCAAGATCCCGCCGTCTTTCCTGCAAATCAGGCCATATCGCACACCACCAACCGGCAGGTCTGCCACTTTCCTCGTCAGAACATGATCTAAGAACTGCTCGCTACCATCACCATCAAAGCGAAGACGCCCCATGTGGGACACATCAAAAAGTGCTGCAGCATTTCGACATGCGTGATGCTCTGAAACAATCGATTCGTACTGCACTGGCATGTCATAGCCAGCAAACGGGACCATCTTCCCGCCATGAGCACGATGCCATGCGTCGAGTGGGGTTTTGGCTAGCTCGATCGTCATGGGTTCATTACCGTCGTTGAGACTGACATTACAGGGCCGGCGAACCCCAAGTCTATCGAAGGTGGTGCCATCGAAAAGACGGGATCGGCGAGATATTCGCATCGTTGTGATCAATAGACTATTTGGAATGGTCAATTTTCCCCTGCCTATGGCTGCCCATGAAGCATCAGACAGTGACTTCACCCAACAGACAGTGACTTCACCCAATGCTGGCCGACCTAGCAATTGGATGGCAGATGCCTTTGGCAACTCTGCCCAAGCGCCCTATGTATGAAGCCAGATAAGCGAGGAGTATGCCTTGTGGCGACCGAAAATGAGACCAGAAGGTTGCAGGATACCCAAGGGTTTTGCCCGGGTTACGACATCGATCCACTCGAACAACCGCGCAACAGATTTATGCGGTTAGACGCCACTTTTCTTCCCGGGAACACCAGTCTTCGACGTCGTTTCCACTCAATGCAATCAGGACTGGAAATCCTGCTTCAATTCGAATTTGTCCAGAAACCGTAAGGGATCGCTTAACAACAACTTGGCCAATCTCCTGAACATTCCGTCGACGGGGTTTAAAAAGCAAGGATGTCACCGTTTCGCGGCTACTGCAAACAACTCAATCAATTGGGCTCCAGTTATGCGTTCTACAATGCCATAGCCATCACAACCGACTCGCGGGCCGACACAGCACGGCCTGACTTGCTTCACTCATGATTGCCACCAAACCTTAGTCTGAGAAGTTTACAGCAGATTCGTGCCAGTTATTTACGCCCGCCCGCCTGCAATCTGTTCTTGTTCCGATTGGCATGCGGTCCACAAGACGGGCCGCTGGATCGCAGCGAACCGTCGGATGATTGCTGAATGGATGGTGATACTGACCATTTCAAACGCTTGATTGGGTTGATACTCAGGGAAATCGTCAATGATATTGCCCTTGATTTCAAAACCCATCAGCCCGATTTTCAAATGCCGAATTTGTCGGTACCCCGCAACGAAGTCTTGTCGCAAACGCAGGAACCCACGTTGTACGAAGACGTGAACTATGTCGACATCGGAAACGTGCATCACATCGTGAAACAAAGCAGCTGTGGCCCAAAATGCCACACGCTTTTGATTCAGGGCTATTGGCATTTAAAAACCATCCGCAACATGGAAGTCAACTGTTGCGTCCACTGTAACTCACGTATCCCCGATCGCTTTGAGGCGGAAAAATGATGCTGGGTGCCGGAAAAACCAGGGGTGGGATCAACTGCTCAGGAGCAACTCGCTACATTGACTCGCCGGGAAATGCTGCCCGCGTGCAAAGAGGAAAACACAAGCCTGTGTTGCCAAAATCCGGTCGCATTCATGCTGCTAACGCTGCAATTACCCAAAAGTCGCCCAAGGAATATTCGCTGACGTAGCATGTAGCGTTTCCAACGTGGTTGGCTTCGCAGTTGTAGTTTTCTAGATTGGAAAGGACAGTGACGAGAAAGCCAACTCCCTGTTTCGTCCTGTTTCCTAAACAATAATGTCACCTCCGAATTACCGCTATTTCAAATCAACCACCTAGCCCAAAACTGAGAAATTGATGTCTGACAAGGTCCTGATCATTGTAGGCGACGCAACCGAAACTCTGGATACGATGTACCCCTACTACCGTTTACAGGAAGCAGGTTTC
>JAPOKD010000438.1 GCA_029977825.1 Planctomycetota bacterium
GGATGTGAATCGTGTGGAAGTTTTTGTGAATGGTGAGATGCAGCCGGCTCTGTCACGCACCCGTAAAACTCATCCACAGGATTTCGGTAATGGTGTGGTTAAGTTTGATCAGCGTCTCGACGTCACCTTGCCGCCTGACTCATTTGTAATTGTTGCCGCGATCGGTGAGCGAATGGAACTTGGTAGAGTGATGGGAAAGCGATATGGTCGGCGTCCACCCGTTGTGGTTAGTAATCCAGTTTTTGTCAAAGTGAACAGCCCATAGTTTTTTGAGGGTGTTCGCTGAGATTGCTGAAGGTCACGTCCGTTTGTCGGTTTTATCGGTCGCGGCGATTGGGCGTCGCAACGTGGTGATGTGCACGTTAGGTTTCAGACAGCCAACGATCAAGATTTTGGGCAATGAAATGATCATCTGTCCTTTGATCAGCCGTGACCCGATCCAGTTCGGATGCTTGACCATCTGACAGGGTTTCTGAAGGGTTCAGGCACAGGTTTGAGGGCAAAAGGCCAACACGTCTCAGCATTTCGTTGACACCGGGGACACAACCGGAGAAGCCGTTCGCTGCATCGAATATCGCCGCGTTGGCGTCGGTCAACGAAGCGTTGGCCGTGAGCCAATGAGCAGGAATTGCGGTTTGGTGCCTCACTTGTTTGATTTGCTCCAGCATGGTGGCGGCTCGTTGGGTCCATACTGCCCACTGCCCAAGCAACCCTCCTACGATCCATTTTTGCTTGCCATCAAAATGAAAAGGGGTCAATAGATCGTTGATGATGTTGTCGTCGTTACCCGTGTATAACGCAATGTCATCACGACCAGACGCAATCACAGCTCTGACGACATCCAGAGTCTGATAACGATTGAACGCGGCGATTTTGATGGCGATGACGTTCGGGATTTCACAGAAGTCCAGCCAGAATTGGTGTGAGTAAAGTCGACCACCGGCCGCGGGATGCAGATAGAAGCCAAACACGGGGATCACATCAGCGATGGTGCGGCAGTGTTCCAGAATCTCACTTTCTGATTTTTCACGGATCATGTTGGTGGTGAGTAAGCCCGCGTGGTATCCAATGGATTTGGCGAAACGGGCCTCTTGGGATGCCTGCCGGGTGTCGCCACAGATGCCGGCGATGCGAAGGAATGTTCTTGGGTCGGTTTTCTGCCGCATATCGATGGTTTCAGCGACACACGAGAGAACGGGTTCGTACAATTTGTGGTCGCGGATTGCAAATTGAGTTGTGTGCACGCCAACCGCGATCCCACCAGCACCTGCGTCATAGTAATAGCGTGTGAGAGCTCTTTGATGTTGCGATGACCACTCGCGATCTTCCGTTAAAGCTAGCGGGCTGGCTGGGATGACGGTTCCCTCCTGAAGTTGCGTCTGTGCTGCAGAGTCCATTGCTAATATTGTCCGTCTCGAGTTTGGAAGTGCGTTGGTTTGCCCAGTGTTTGCCCCCCTGACAGAAGCCAGTCTGATGTCCAATCCATCATCTGTTCAATGCTGGTCCTGGGTGGCCCAAAAAGCCGACAAGCTTTTGTGTTGTTGCTGAGCCAGCAGTGTTTTGATTCGACGCCTGTAAACTGTGGGGTGCGGTCGAGACGCCTGCCAAAACCGGTTGCGATGTCACGCACACGGAGGGTATCGGAACCCGTGATATTTAAAATCTGAGGTGGTGCTTCGGTCAATTCGGCTGACTGAATGATTTGCTTGATGGCGTCGCCCTGCCAGATCACATTGACATAGCCCGTATTGATGTTCACCGGTCGGTTCTGCCAAACTTGTTGCGCGATATCCATCAGTACTCCGTAACGCAAATCGATTGAGTAGTTCAGACGGATCAGGCAGCATTTCGTGCCATGAGATGACGAGCCATTAACAAAGGCAGTTTCGCGATCAAGACAAGACTGTGCATACTCACCGGGTGGGTCAGTCGCATCCGTTTCTTTTGAGCCACCGCTGGCTTGATCGGCAAAAGAATAAACGCAGCCGGTCGACATCGCTACGATCGCTGAGTTGGCGAAATGTCCAGCAATCAACTTGGGCATCTCAGCGTTCATTTGGGTCAGTAGTTCCGGCTTGTTCGCCGTGCCAAACTTGACGCCAGCGAGAAAAAAAACGAGTGGAGTTACTGGAATGGAGCAGACCTGTGCTTGCACGCTCAGGTCCGCCCGGTGGATTTTGATTCCCGCTTGCTGGAAAGGTCGCTCTGCTGTGGTGGATGAGAATCGAGAGACCGCCAGTAGCTGGTTTTCACGGCCCAGTTCTTGGAGTGCTCGTTGCAACATGCGGCACAAATGGAAGCCCATTTTTCCTCCGGCACCGAGAACCGTAATGGGGCCCGGGTAGCTGCGCAGTGCCTTTCTCACCTGCTCACAGGGGCGAGTGATCATTTCGTCCAGCTCAGTGGTGGTTGAAAGCGTTGTCATGACTGCGTTCGGGCATTTTGGGGAAAAAGCCCGTAAATCGGCCCGCGGTTGCCTGTTTTCTGGAGGAATTGCGATCATGGCCAGGCGATGACTTTGTGCCGGCCATGGCTGTCAAAGCTTGCCAAATAATGGGTCTCTTGGCTATACTTGTAGGCTGAATTACGTCGCTTTGCCGATGGGAAAGTGGCGTGTTCACCCACCTTAAGCAGTCATTTGACTCGCCCTCACCCGTTCGAACTCCAACTAGGCGTTACTGCTCATGTTGTCGATTCTAGGTTCAAAGAGCCGTTGCTGTGATGGTATCTCACGTCGCGGTTTCATGAAAATCGGTGGTTTGTCATTTGGTGCCGGGGGGTTCACCCTGGCTGACCTGATGCGGGCCGAAGCGGCTGCCGGTAACGGCAACTCTCATAAAGCTGTGATCAACATATTTCTGGGTGGTGGGCCGCCACATCAGGACATGTGGGAAATCAAAACGGATGCCCCCTCGGAAGTAAGAGGTGAGTTCAAGCCCATTAAGACGAACGTGCCGGGCATAGAAATTTGTGAGGTGTTCCCTCAGTTGGCAGCAAAAATGGATCAGGCAGTTGTAATCCGCAGCGTGGTGGGTTGCGCTGGTGGCCATGACGCCTTTCAGTGCTTGACAGGATGGAATCAACAGGACTTGAAGAGTATCGGTGGGCGTCCGGCAATTGGCTCGGCTGTTTCGAGGTTGTTTGGCCCTGTTGATGCTTCAGTACCGCCGAATATCGGACTCGCCAAACCTACAAAGCACGCGCCATGGTCCGATGCTGGGCACCCCGGATTTCTGGGTGCGGCATACACGCCTTTCAAACCTGATGGACCAGGTATGAAAAACATGACGCTCAATGGTATCACCATCGAGCGTTTGAATGATCGTCGCAACTTGCTCAGCAGCATCGACTCAATGCGGCGTGATATTGATATCTCCGGTGCCATGGCTGGCATGGATGTGTTTGGCCAGCGAGCTCTTGACGTGCTGACTAGCAGTAAGCTTTTGGACGCGTTGGATCTGAGTAAGGAAGACCCGAAAGTTGTTGAACGCTACGGTGACGGCAAACCGTACCAGTATCAATACGATGGGGCGCCGACATGCAATGAACAGTTGTTGATGGCTCGGCGTCTGATCGAGGCAGGTGTAAGGGTAGTTAGTTTGAGCTACGGACGCTGGGATAGTCATAGCGCGAACTTTGATCTGGTTCGGGATCATGGTGGAAAATTGGATCAATGTCTTAGCGCGTTGATCGAAGACCTCGAACAGCGAGGCATGCTAGACGACGTGACCGTCGTGGTTTGGGGTGAGTTTGGTCGTACCCCCAAGATCAATGATAAAGCAGGCCGTGACCATTGGAACAAAGTCAGTTGTGCCTATCTGGCCGGTGGTGGCATGCGAACGGGGCAAGCGATCGGAGCCACGAATCGCCTGGGTGAAGAGGCTGCCGAGCGACCCGTGCACATGCAGGAAGTGATGGCAACGCTCTACCATAATCTTGGGATTGATACTGCAACGGTTACGATTGCCGATCCAACCGGGCGTCCTCAGTATCTCGTTGATCATGAACCGATTCGTGAGTTGATTTAGTGTCTGCTGACAAACTGGTGTATTCCGACAAACAAGGCGGGCGTTCCATGAGCGTATTTTTCACGAGGAATGTGAAGTTCAGTCAGTTGCTTGCCCAAAGGGCCAGGCGACGATCTGGAGTCATGGTGGCGTGCTGTCTGGCACTCAGTTTGTCCAGTGCAGGGGTATCTAGAGTTTGGGCAGTCGATGCGGAGACTGATTCGCCGGAGTCAAGTGCCGCAGTGGAGTCACCTGTCGATTCAACGTTGCAGTTTGACAACGTCGAACCGGAACATGGTTTTCGCTTGTCAGGTCTTGACTCTCGATTGCAACTTGTGGTGTCGCAGCAGTTGCATGGCCACTTGCGCAGCGATGTGACGCACCAGTTGACTTACCGTGTGGACCAGCCCGAAGTGGTCCAAGTGCGTGATGGAATGCTGATTCCGCTTCAGGATGGGCTGGCAACGATAACTGCTGAGCATGCAAGTGGTGAAAAAGTCGAGTTGCAGGTTCGTGTTGAGAATACCGGCAACGAGGCTGCGATCAGTTTCCCCGGCCGTGTGGTGCCCATCTTCACAAAGCTGGGCTGCAACGGTGGAGGTTGTCATGGCAAGCTTGCTGGTCAAAATGGATTCAAACTCTCGTTGCTTGGTTTTGAACCCAGAGAGGATTATGAACATTTGGTTCGCGAATCACGCGGTCGCCGACTTTCACCCGCCTCACCCGATCAAAGTCTGTTGCTGCAGAAGTCGGTGAATACTTCGCCGCATGGTGGAGGTAAGCGTCTTGATGTCGATAGTCATGAGTATCGGATTTTGTCGCGATGGATATCTCAGGGGATGCCTTACGGAAGTGACGATGAACCTCAGGTCGTTTCTATTAAGGTTATGCCAGAGCATCGAAGGTTGAGTGCTGCATCCAGTCAGCAGTTAGCAGTTGTGGCAACCTATTCAGATGGCAGCGTGGAGGACGTAACACGAGCCGCGGTTTACGAGTCGAATGATTCTGAAATGGCCGACTGCAATGAAAAGGGACTCGTTCACCTCAAAGATCTTGTGGGTGATGTTGCCGTCATGGCACGTTATCAGGGGCATGTCACGGTGTTCCGTGCGGATATCCCCGTTTCTGGTTCAACCGTCACTGACGATGCGTTTCCTGAAAATCCAGAGAATCCTGTTGATCGCCATGTATTTGCAAAACTGCGGTCGTTGGGCATTGGGCTCTCGCCCGTATGTGAAGATGCAACTTTTTTACGTCGCGTGACGCTGGACCTTGCTGGGCGGGCACCGACTGTGTCAGAGATCGCTGGATTCAAAAAAGATACATCACCC
>JAPOKD010000079.1 GCA_029977825.1 Planctomycetota bacterium
ACCGTCCGATGTGGTGGCGGTTATCCAGAAATAGAAAACTGACCAACAAGTGCGATGAGAGCATCTCTCACCAGCGTTTGCTCGCTCCACACAGTTGCAGTACGCAACAGACGCAGTACGTAACAGACGCAGTACGTAACAGACGCAGTGCAGAGTGAGTGTGGTTTGCAGAACCAGGTACCCTGTTCCGGTTGATTGCCAGCTAGGCAGCTCGACGCAGGGGTTGGTCCATCGTCTGAGTGCGTGACGGCATGCTGACGATTGTTTCGTGCTGATGGCACGATGCAACGTGACTCGGGCGAACGCGTTCAGCAAGTGAACTGCTGAGGGTTGGGGCAAGACCTCGGCCCATTGCTTCCGCGATTTGGCTTGGGCGAGTCAGGTTTGCCATTGCTGACCAGAGAGCCGCGGACAAGGATCGCCGCCAGCCGGGACGCGAGAAGTGGTTCCTGACGCTTTGGGTTCGCATTCCGCGGCCGATGGACGGTTCATTCCAAGGCAAGGCTGCGTCCGCGTAAAGTAGTTCCGAGTTCTTTGCCAAGTGGCATTTCCAACCAGCCTGATGAGCGAGGTGGTGAAAAACGTAGCTTGCTTCAAGCAAGTCTGTACCGGTGAACGCGTCAGTGAGCGAACGCAGTAATTCACGTCTCCAAAACGAACCTTGCAGGTACGCGCCAACTCCCCTTGATGAGGAACTCTTAACGGCCGGTTGCCCGTGATTGGCACTTTGGCAAAGTCCAGCAACACTGTCACGCCAGCCAGCTGAGACAATTGTGTCGTCAGTTTCATGACGAATGACCGGAGTGACAACACCACAGTCGTAGGCCTCGAATCCTTCAAGAGCTTCGTCAAGCCAGCCACTGGTGGCGCGGAGTCCGCCAGAAAGAACATGGACGAACCTGCCGCGGGCTTGTGAGGCACCGGCAGAGATCAGATCAAGTGGATTCTCCGAATCCGCAATCACAAACCGTATCTCGTCTCCAAGTTCAAACGGATCTTGGTAGCTGCCGTCATGGCAGGCTAAGATCTCAGATCCGTGTACTGGGTTTTCAAGTACGCTGATCAGCGTGCTTTCAAACGCGGCTATGTCCCGTCCGATGGGAATAACGATCGACAATCGGGGGATCGGAGGAAATTTAGGCACCGATACCAATCCAGCTTGAGAGGCCAAAGTGGGGTTCCGACGGACGGAACTTTCCCTACAACGGGACAGACTATCCCTAGTAAAAACTTTCGGAATCGCTCACTCTGGAGTTGAGTGGATCGCGGGAACAGTTGAGTAAACCACTGACTTCTTGGTATACCCCTAGGACCCTGTTCGCTAATCCGCACAATTTGCCAGCTGATACGACCACCCCTGACTGAAACTGACTGCTAAGCATGCAACAACGACGACTCTCGGGCCATGGACCACACGTTTCGGAGATCGGGTTTGGCGGTTGGGCAATTGGGGGAGGATGGGGCGATCAGAGCGACGGCGACTCGATCGCGGCTCTTCACGCTGCCTTGGATGGCGGTGTCAATTTCATCGATACTGCACAGGGGTATGGTGAGGGCCGGAGTGAGCAACTGATTGCGGAAGTTTTGAAAGACCGACCTGATGACGTCTTCGTTGCGACGAAAACGCCCCCTGATGCAGGACCTTGGCCCCCCAGTCCCCACTGCCGCTGGCAGGATCGTTATTCAGCTGCGTATTTGCGAGCAAATGTCGAGACTCGTTTGCGGAATCTCAATACAGATCGGATCGACCTGCTGCAGTTGCATACTTGGACACGAGCATGGAACGATGACCCTCAGCCGTTGTTGGTGCTTCGGCAGTTACGTGAGGAAGGTAAAATCAACTTGATCGGGGTCAGTACACCAGAGCATGACCAGGCTTGCGTGATTCAACTGATGCGGGATGGATTGGTTGATGTGGTGCAGATCATTTTCAATCTGTTTCATCAAGAACCTGCGGCGCAATTGTTACCAGTGGCAGCGGAGACAGGAACAGGAGTAATTGTCCGAGTGGCACTTGATGAGGGCTCGCTGACGGGCAAGTACTCGGCTGAGCACCGTTTTTCCGAAGCAGACTTTCGCAGCAGTTACTTTGCCGGTGATCGCATGGCGCGGACGGCTGAACGCGTAGAAGCAATTCGAGCGGATCTTGAGGACTTTGGGTTGTCAGATCAGTATTCACTCGCCGACCTGTCTTTAAAGTTTGCCTTGTCGCCACCTGAGGTCAGTACGGTCATTGCCGGAATGCGTAACGAAGAGCAAGCGCGATTGAATACTCGGACGGCCCGATTGCGGGACTTGCCCGATGACTTGATCAAACGTTTGTATAGGCACAACTGGCTGCGTGGTGTCTGGTATAGCGGTAAATGAATGCTGCCAAGTCATGAGCGATCTGTTTGTTTTAGCCAGGACACACTCAATGTTCTCCAGGTCGCTTGCCTTGCGTGATTGGGGCGGGGGCTTGGAGTGTGATGTATTTCTCTGTTGAATTCAAAGAACCCTTCCCACTATCGATTGACTGGAAACCGTATTTTGACTGAGCATGAAATATTATTGGATGCGGCCATCAACGCTGCTCAGCGAGGTGGAGACGTCCTGAACCGCTACCTGTGCGAGGGGGTTCAGATGCGAGACAAGTCATCGGCTGGTGGGAAGACTTACGACTTGGTGAGTGACGCTGACCTCGACAGTGAAAAGGCAGTCGGTGAATACTTGGGGAATCTGTTTCCTGATCACGAGCTATTAGGGGAAGAGGATCTTGACGGTGATGTTAATGCTGATCACCTGTGGGTGATTGACCCATTGGACGGCACTAACAACTATGCTCATGGCATCCCCCACTTCGCAGTTTCGATCGCTCACTACCACTTCGGAAAACCAACCATTGGTGTGATTTTCAATCCGGCTCGGAATGATCTTTTCACTGCGGCGGAAAATCATGGTGCGTTTCACAATGGTCAGCGAGTGAGCGTCTGCGATGCTGCTTCACTTGCCCAGACTCTGGTTGGTTGCGGGTTTTATTATGATCGTGGCGCGATGATGCGCAGTACCTTGAATGCCATTGAGGAATTTTTCGGACAGGACATTCACGGGATTCGAAGATTCGGGACAGCATCGCTTGATCTGTGTCAGGTCGGTTGCGGGCAATTTGGTGCGTTTTTTGAATATCAGCTGTCACCTTGGGATTTCGCGGCTGGTCGTCTTTTTGTCGAGGAAGCAGGCGGGCGAGTGACGGATGGAAGGGGAGAGCCGCTACCGTTGGAGCTTTCCAGCGTGGTTGCCAGTAACGGTCAGTTGCATGACACGGTGATCGACATTACCGCCAGACACCATCCTTCCTAGGAGTTTCTCAGTCGCTGGGTTTCAAAGGTTTGTAACGATCTGTTTCATGAGCATCGATTGCGGTATTTTCGGTTGCTGGATCCACTGTTCGTCGGATAGATTGCCGGCGACACGATGCCGTAGCCAGGGATTTGTCAGTTCGGGTTTATCAGTTCGATAACGGTTGATCACTGGTAGCGTGTGGGGGTGGGCATCCTGTTCTGGAAGTCATTTTCAGGTTTCTTTTTCTTTGTTCTGACGCGGTACCGCGTGTTGTCGATGCAGCGGATGGAGTGTCGGATCAACGTGGAAGACAAGTTAAGGTCACGGGAGATTTGTATCGTATGTTGAAGGAAGGCCAAAGCTTGTTTGCTCGTATATCTTTCCCTCTTTTTTTTGCGCTCCTTGTATTTGCAACTCTTAGCTTGAGACAAAACGTCGTGCGGGGGGAGGAACCCGCATCGTTTGACACCGAGTTGGTCGATGACGAGGCAAAACCCCGCGTTATCACTGAGACATTTCATTTACCTGCGACAGATGGAAGTGTCGTCGCAGTGGGAGCCGATGTGGATGCGCGATGTACGGTCGTGTGCTTTCTTGGCGCAGAGTGTCCATTGGCAAACTTGTATGCGGCCCGATTGAATCGCTTGGCAGCCCAGTTCGAAAAGCGTGGAGTGCGATTCATTGGTATCAACAGTAATGTTCAAGACTCGATGCCAGAACTTACTGCTTTTGTCAAGAAACATGAGTTGGTGTTTCCAATGGTCAAGGACTATGACCGTGCGGCGGCTCTGGGGTTTGGGGCTTCTCGTACTCCGGAAGTGTTAGTCGTTGATCACCGGGGAGAGGTTCGCTACCAAGGGCGTATCGACGACCAGTACCGACCTGGACTTTTGCGGCCCAGACTGGACCGAGATGATTTGCGGCTTGCATTAATGCAACTGTTGTCAGGCGAGCCCATCAGTGTTCCTCGGACAACCGCGACCGGGTGTTTGATCAGCTTGCCACGCGAGGTCGATGAGAGATCAGACGTGACGTATTGCAATCAGATTAGCAGGATGCTGCGTGATAACTGTGCCGAGTGTCATCGCAGTGGTCAGATCGGGCCCTTTGCGTTGGACCAGTATGATGAAGTCATTGGTTGGGCTGACATGTCTCTTGAGGTCATGGAGCAGGGACGCATGCCGCCGTGGCATGCCTCGGCTGGACGTGACAAGTTCAGAAATGCCCGTCAACTGTCAGCAACTGATGTCGCTTTATTTCGAAGCTGGGTGGAAGCGGGAACGCCTTATGGTAACCCCGAACAGTTGGAACCAGTGGTGGAGTATCCAGCAGAGGATGCATGGCCTGTGAAGCCGGATCTGATTCTTCGCATGCCCCAACCGTATGCCGTGCCCGCAGAATTACCCGCCACGCAGCTGAATCAGGGGATTGATTATCAGTACAGTGTTCTGGATCCCCACTTTCAGGAAGAACGCTGGCTATCGACCGTGATGCTGAGACCCGGTGATCCGCGAGTCGTACACCATGCAATGCTATTAATGCGATTGCCCGATGGAAGTGAGAGAAGTTTTCCGACGTTGATCAGCGGTCACGTGCCGGGTCAGATGAATTCGAATGTACGCCAAGGTCATGCAATTCGAGTTCCCGCCGGCGCCAAGTTTGTGCTGCAAATGCATTATACGCCTTGCGGAACAGCAACCTCTGATCTGACTGAAATTGGTTTAGTGTTCATGGATCAAGAGAAGGTAACACATGAGGTGTTGTCTTTATTCGGAATCAATCCTCATTTTGAAATTCCCAAGGGTGCTGCGAATCATGTGGTGAAAGGGAGCGTGCGGTCTTTTCCACGCCAAGGCGTTTTGTTGGCAATCGCACCCCACATGCATGTGCGAGGAAAATCGTTTTCGTTTGAATTGCAGCGGGGGCAGCAGGTCCAGTCAGTCCTGGAAGTGCCCAAATATGATTTTGGTTGGCAGCATCGGTATGAACTTGCTGACCCCATTCCACTGCAGGAGGTCACCGGGATGCAATTCACTGCCGTGTTTGACAACTCTGAAGACAATCCAGTCAATCCTGATCCCGAAGCGACGGTTTTTTGGGGTGATCAGACATGGGAGGAAATGGCAATGACGATAGTGACTGTCGCTGTGCCTTTGAATGAATCCGCCCCACCTGTACGACCCAAAACCACTCGACGTTGGAGTCCAGAAGATATTGAAGAAGCCTCGGACTATGCGACGCGCTACATCGCACGACTCGATGCCAACGGCGATGGAGTGGTTACCCGAGGGGAACTGCCCAAGTCGGTTCCTTCCGGTGTGTTCAGGCGAATGAGTGGCAATGACGGAACGTTGACTACTGCGGATCTTGAACGTCAGTACTTGCAACGCCTTTCAGGCCGTTGAGGTAGTTTTTCGGGATGACCTGTCGTGTTTAGTCGCTTTGGAATTCTGGCTGATTGGATCATCGCTCACCGGTGGTTCACGACGATTCTGTTGATTGGTTGGACAGTTCTGATGGCCATCGGCCACTATGATCCCGGAATCCTGTTTCCAGAACCCACTTACATTGATCAGGAAACCCAACCGTCTGGACAGACTGCGGGGTTTCAGGCCCGCCCATCAGACGCGGTGCCTTCAGTCGAACCGCTGCGTGTCGATATTGGCAATGTGATTGTTGTTGCACGTTCAGATGATTTTTTCTCTGAGCAGGGTGTGAAAGCGATGCGAGCCGTCGTGAGTTCACTTGAAGAATTGGATCAGGTTAGCAGTGTGGTATGGATGGACCGTGCTCCGCCGTTGAATGTTTTCAGCCTGTCGCAACCACTCTTACCTCAGGGAGAGGCATCGCCTGAACGACTTGAAGATGCTCGCGAACGTGCTTTGGCCAATCCGTTGGTTGTTGGACAATTGCTTTCACCTGACGCGCGAACAATGTTATTGATGGTCAATCTCGATTGGCTGTTTGTTCTAGACGATGCGGATTGCACAGATCGGTTGCGTGAGGTAGCCACAGAAGCGGCAGCCGGATTTCAAGAAGTCGATATTTCGTTTCAGGTTACAGGCCAGGTTCCGATCTCGATCAGTCGCTCGACCAGCATCCGGAGAAACGAAATCAAGTATCAGCTGATTGGTTACTCCATAGCACTACTGACCGCGCTTGTTCTGTTTCGCGGAATCACGTCGGTGATCATTGTGGGGTTGGCTCCCGCCTTCGGAGTTTTCTGGACACTCGGTCTGCTGCATTTTCTTGGATTTGATGATAATCCCTTCAACTCGGTCACCGTTCCGGTCCTGCTGTGCATGGTCGGGTTCACTGATGGAGTGCACATGATGGTGCAGATCCGGAGGCATCGAGCGAACGGAATCTCGGCGGTCGAGGCGGCACGCAAGGCAATTCGCGAAGTCGGTCTGGCTTGCTGGATGACTTCATTGACAACTGCGATTGGATTTGGATCCCTCATGACAGCAAGGCATGAGGTAGTCCGGGAATTTGGTTACTGTTGTGTGATCGGTGTGTTGATGACGTTTGTCTCTGTAATCACGATCATTCCTTTGGCCTGCGCCAGTCGCCTCGGTCGGAATGTGCATGCCGGGGTGGGCAGGAATCTTGTCGATCAGAATCTTAGCAGGATATCTGTGGTCATCGACTTCGTTCTGAAACGTTGTCGGTTTTTCAGTTGGATTGCAATTGCTGGCACGGTCGTGCTTGCGATTTGCACATTGCAGATGCGTCCTGATGAAAAGCTGACGAGCAGCATGGCAGCCAACTCTGAGCCTGTGATCGCCTTGAAACATGTGGATGAGAGCTTTGGGGGTATGGTGACCGCGGAGGTTCTTGTTCGCTGGAATACCAATATCGATTCAGCAGATGGTGAAATTGCCGAGGTGCTATCTGCGGTCGACGCCATCTTGCAGAAAGAACCCCTGATCGGGAATCCACTTTCCATCTGTAATTTTATTGACGCTTTGCCGGGAGATGGTGATGCATCAACACGTATGTCATTGCTGGATCTGCTGCCACCGCCGCTGAAACGGGCCTATTACACGCCAGAGCGAGGTAGAGCTGTGGTGCGTTTTCGAATTCAGGATATTGGCATCGCGACTTATGGACCTGTTTTTGAACGTGTTCAGTTCAAGCTGGCAGAACTACAGGCAAAACGTCCCGATTTTCAGATCCGACTGGCCGGGGGTGTGGTGCAACGCTGGGAGAATCTCTACCGGATTGTGGTGGATCTGGCGATCAGTCTGGGAACAGCCAGTCTGATTATCTTTTTCGTTCTGTCAGTCGTCTATCGTTCTTTACGACTTGGGCTGATTTCGATCATTCCGAACGTGTTTCCTCTTGCCATCACTGGAACACTGCTTTGGCTGTTTGGTCAAAACCTTGAGATTGTCAGTGTTTGTGCTTTTACCGTTTGCTTGGGAATTGCCGTTGATGACACGATCCACTTTCTTACACGTTACCGGGAAGAGGAGCGTAAAACAGAAGATCGCAGACTGGCAATTCGGCAGTCCTTTATTGGAGTTGGTACGGCACTGATCATGACCACGGTGGTTTTGATCATCGGTTTCAGTACAGCACTGTTGAGTGATTCGCGTGATCACCGTATCTTTGCGACAATGGGAATTCTGACCATTGGCAGTGCGTTATTTGCTGATTTGGTTTTCCTGCCCGCCCTGCTTTTGCGATTTGGCGGAACCCGAAAAACTGTGGGTAACGGGAATGGAAATGATGAGGCATGAAACAGATTGGATAAAAGTCATCCGCCAGCATGCGGATCAACTGAAGTCGGATTGGGTGGCAATGCGACGCCACCTGCACCAGTATCCAGAACTCTCAAATCATGAGTTTCAGACCACCGAGTATCTCGTAACAGCATTTGAAAGGCTTGGTTTGCCCACTCATGTATCTGGTGAAGGTCGGGGGCTGACAGCTGATCTTGTATCTGCTCCCGAATTGGCGAGTGGGCCGTGCATTGCCATCCGCGGTGATATTGATGCTTTGCCAATCCATGATTCCAAGCTCGTTGATTATCGTAGTCGTCGCGACGGGGTCATGCATGCTTGCGGACATGACGTCCATGCCACAATTGTGTTCGGAGCCATGCAAGTCCTTGCAGCCATGGACGCTGCGCGGGAATTACCATGGCCTGTGTCGGTGCGGGCCATCCTGCAGCCTGCGGAAGAGCTTGCCATTGGTGCACGACACATGATTCACCATCACGCTTTAAGTGGGGTGAATGCCATCCTTGCACTGCATGTCGACCCGACGCGACTGGTTGGCTGCATCGGGATGCGCAAAGGTACCCTGGCTGCAGCTTGCGACACGATCCATCTTCAGATTCATGGAAAAGGTGGTCATGGTGCACGGCCACAAATGACAAATGACCCGATTGATGCGGCAACGCACTGGGTGCAGTCAGCATTTCGCAGAGTTGCACGCACCGCGGACCCACATGAGACAGTGGTGTTTTCCGTAGGTCAAATACAAGCCGGGCATAGTGCAAATGTGATTCCCGACACGGCCAGTCTGTCTGGGTCATTGAGATCGCTGGATCAAGAAAGCAGGCGCGTGGCTCTGGAAACTCTCGAGGATGTTTGTGAAGCCATACAGCGGGAATCCGGTTGTAAGCTGGAGATGAGGCTTGGCGCATCTGCCCCTGCTGTTGTCAACGATGCAAGGCTGGTTGACTTGATGGTAGACAGTATCGGACAAACACTGACTGCGGGAGCCGTTGAGTGGATTGGGCAGCCAAGCATGGGTAGCGAGGACTTTTCCTATTACCTCGAGCATGTGCCAGGGGCGATGATGCGACTTGGGGTCAGTGGTGAACAGGTGGGGAATGCACCTCTCCACACGTCAGCGTTTGATGTTGATGAACGCGCTCTGGCCATTGGAAGTCAGCTCTTTGCTGCCACGGTGATCAATTATTTCGATCCTGCCAATCAAACTGCAGTAGATTGAACATGTGATCACGCCCTGCCGCATGAATTTGTTTCGTAGAATGAGTGTGAAGACGAGCCGCGTTTTGACACCAGCTGAAATGCGTATTGATGAACAATTTGATGGAGCATCACGATGGCAAAACTTGAATTCACTCCCAACGCCTCCCCTACCATTGGCGTCGAACTTGAGCTTGGAATTGTGCATGGCGAAACATTCCAGTTGGAAAGTGGATGCAGTCGTATGATCGAACGTTTGCCGGTGGACGTGGCAAATGAAGTCAAACACGAGTTGATGCAGTGTTGTGTTGAAGTGATTAGTGGCGTGTGTCATACCGTGGGAGACGCACGCGGTGACTTGTCGGCAAAACTGAGGCAAGTTGAGCAGGCAGCTGATGCGGAGGGCTTGAGGTTGTGGTGGGGGGCGACTCATCCCTTCGGGTTATGGGAGGACCAGCACGTCACCGATACCCCTCGGTACCACAATCTCATGCAGTTGTTGCAGGAACTTGCTCGCCGCATGATTACGTTTGGACTTCATGTGCATGTCGGCGTCGATACGGGAGATAAGGCAGTCATGATTTGTGATCGAATCATGCAGCATCTACCCACTCTGTTGGCTTTATCAGCCAGTAGTCCCTACTGGCAGACAAGAGACACCGGCCTGCACTCACATCGATCGAAACTGATGGAAGGTTTGCCGACTGCCGGGCTACCCACGTTGATGCGCAACTGGAGCGAATATGTCTGGTTGGTCAATCACATGGTCGAAACCGGATTCATCAACACCATTCGGGAAATCTGGTGGGATGTTCGGCCGCATCATAATTTTGGGACCGTTGAGGTGCGAGTTTGTGACATGCCCGGGAATCTCGACCATGTGTGTGGTCTGACAGCCTTGATCCAGTGTCTCGTCAAAAAGTTGAGTGATGAAATTGATGAGGGTACGTATCAGTTTGATTGCCATCCCATGATGGTCAGGCAGAACAAATGGAGGGCGGCGAGATATGGTATGTCCGCCAAGTTGGTGCATGCAAGGGATTATCGTGTCCAACCGGTCACGCAGATTGCCTGCGATCTGGTCGACCGTTTGCGAAATGTAGCTCAGGATCTCGGTTGTGAAGCTGATCTCCTGTACGTCAAGGAAATCACTCAGGGTGAGGGGTGGGCCGACCGCCAGCGGTCAGTGATGCAGTCGACGGGCAGTCCAGCCGCAGTCGTTGAGCAACTTTCAAGTCTCGCCAGATTGAGTGATTCTCAGTTGGGTGTGAAGTCATGAATTCCGCTCTCTTGATTGAATCGCTGGACCTCCAAGGCATGCAGGAACTGGCATCCCAGCTTGTGAAGTCTTTGCCCAAACGCGTCTCGATCGGTTTGAGGGGGACCCTCGGCGCGGGAAAAACGACTCTCGTCCAGGCAATCTCCGCCGAGATTGGTGTGGATCGGGCAGATGTAACCAGTCCCACCTTTACTTTGTTGCAGTCACATCATGGTAGCGATCAGGTCCTGCATCATTTGGATGCCTACCGCGTCGCGGATGAGGACGAATTTCTTGAACTCGGAGTGGAGGAACTGTTTGATCAGGAAAGGGCATGGACTCTGATTGAATGGGCTGATCGAGTAGCGGACGTAATGCCACCCAACACGCTGTGGATGGAGATTCGCATTGAGCCGCAGCCGGACACCCGGTCTGTCAAACTCTGGACTGCGGATCACGAACTGTCGCAGGTACTCAGAACGGCACTTCGAGAAATGATGGCCAAAGGCTAAGCTGCAGGGAAGCCGATGGACCCGCAACACGAATCCTTGCCGATTGTCCGCCCCCTGCCAGACGATGTCTGTCTGGTAGAGATGTTTTCGCGTCTGTCCCGACTGCCGGGGTGTCTGTGGCTTGACTCCGTGTCCCGCGGCCCCAGAAATCCACATGGACAGCCGATTGGACGATATAGCTTCTTGACCGCTGATCCCATCAAGACACTTGTTGCGTTCGCGGGGGACCCCGATCCGTGGCCCGTCCTTGCTGAATGGTGCGACGCCCTGCCCAGCGAGCATGACCCCGATTTGCCGTCATTTCAGGGAGGAATTGCAGGTCTGATTGGTTATGAGGCAGCCACTTGGTTGGAATCAGTCGGGATGCCCGAGGCCAATGATCTGCCAACTCCGGCAATCTCGCTCGGTTTATACGACTGGAGCATCGCGTTTGATCATCAGCTCGGCAAAGCCTGGTTGATCAGCCAAGGGTTGTCTGCCACCGATCCCAATCAGCGATTCGCCGTTGCAGAGCAGAGAGCGGATTACTTCCAAGAGTGGTTGTTTGGAAATCCTGATACTGACGCTTTCTCAGGTGATCGAATCGAAGTTGGTTCAATCGTCCCTGAATTACAAGACGCCGATTTGAAAGCGCGTGATCTGTCGAAAGCTGAGAGCTCAAGTGCCCAACCTCCAGCGTCAGTTCCCTTGCATCAGCAATTTCCAACCGGGCATGCTCATGTGACCAGCAACTTCACAAGCGAAAAGTTCCAGCAGAGTGTTGCCGAAGTAGTGAACGCCATTCGAAAAGGTGATTCATTTCAGGTCAATCTGGCTCAAAGATTGTTGGTTCAGCAGCACCTCAGCTCGCCGGAGCTGTATCTTCGTCTTCGTGAAAAAAATCCAGCGCCGTTCAGTGCCTACTATGGGGGTGATGGTTTTACGGTTCTGAGCAGTTCACCTGAAGGTTTTTTGCAGGTGCGCGGTTCTCTTGTTGAGACCAGGCCTATCAAAGGTACGGTGCCCCGAACAGGTCATGATTCAACTGATCATGCGCTGGCTGAAGAGCTTGCCGAGAGCGAGAAGGATCGCGCAGAGAATGTCATGATTGTTGATTTGATGCGAAATGATCTCTCTCGGGTTTGTCGTGATGACAGTGTTCAGGTTCAACAGCTCTGTGAGTTGGAAAAATACGAGTTTGTCCAGCACCTGGTCTCTGTCGTAACAGGAGAGTTGCTCGAAGGAAAAAATGTCGTTGATCTCCTTAGGGCCTGTTTTCCTGGCGGAAGTGTGACGGGGGCACCGAAAATTGAAGCGATGCGGACGATCGCGCGCATGGAACCAAATCCGCGAGGTCCGTATTGCGGTTCGATAGGCTACATCAGTTGCGGGGGTGATGCCGATTTCAATATTCTGATTCGGACCATCACCGCTGCTCACGGGCATTGGCAAATTCCTGTTGGTGGCGGTATCACCGCTCGCAGTTTGCCCGATGCTGAGGAAGCGGAGACGTGGGATAAAGCCAAAGGAATGTTGCGAGCGGTGAAATCTGTGTAGCGATTTTACGAGCAACTTCTTGCTTTTCGTTGTTCGCACAGCGAATGAAGCTGTTGATCTCAAGGCCACGTTTTAATCGGTGGAACGACCTGCAAGGGTTCCCAGGCTGCCTGTGGGAACGGGCGAATTGACACCGGATGACGAATGTTGTGGGACTGTTCCAGCCTGGCAATTTGCTTGCGGTCTGCTTCGCCTCAGCCGTCAGAACGGTGTGTCTTGTTCTTGCCGCAACCAGTTGGTGGTCGATTTGCGTTGCAGGTATTGCAGATGTATTGCGGGTTGCGGATTTACGCAAAAATTTTTCTTTGGGGTTTTCAGATGTGCTCTTCAACGTAAGTCACGTAAGCCAGCCTGACGCGTTTCTGGGTGGGTGGGTCGTTGTTGAATGAGCGCCGTTGTTCCCTGTTTTGCGAGTTTGCCGACCTTGATTGTGTTGAGTAGATGATCACGTCGGCTCTCGAATACGTTGCGCCAAACCCCCTCTGCTGAATGTGGTTCAAATGGCGAACAAAGGGTGACTGTAGTCCGTCCTATGTCACTTCCATCAATAAATAAGTTTGTCGTTTTTGAAAAACAGTCATAGACTCAAAGTCTATTCACTTGGGTCGCTGCCCATGACCAACCAATCTCTTCCAAACAGGTCAAGACAATGCAAATTCGCTTTCGCGAGCTCTTAGGCTCCCGTCGATCCCAGCGTGCACAACGTGTGCGTCGCGCTCGCCGTCGGGTGCAACTTGAATCACTCGAGCAACGGATCACGATGACCGCTTCAAGCGGAAT
>JAPOKD010000338.1 GCA_029977825.1 Planctomycetota bacterium
ACCGCTGGATAAGTCAATCCTGCAGCGGTATTTGACGCCTGCCTCCACCAACTCCAGCATCAATTCCTTACTGTTGTTGGATGTTTCGACCTGAGCTTCAACCATCAAATCCCCAACCCAGTCCAGACCATCTCGTCCGATGCCCTCTTTGTTCTGGTCAGCTCCACCCCATCGGGGCATACGACCGAACTGATCAACACTCTCCCCTGACTTGAATCCTTGTATGAACTCGCCCTTGGAATACACCGCACGCTCTGGCACAAGCACGTATGAACCATAAGCGTAGAAGTCAGTAATGGCACGACTGCTGTAAGGATTGACATTGGCCAGTGACTCACCCGACATTGCCAATTCCCATTGGTCGTCAGTGGGCCAACGGTGAAAATAGCGAAGCCATTCAAAACGATCGGGATTGCCATTTTTCAGAACAGCTTCCAAGCCGTCGTCGGTTCGCGCAACCTGCCAGGAATCCTCCGGAGGCGACTCGGCTTTTTCACGCCAAGGTTGCCAACGGCTTGGATAGCCAGCCGCAATTAAATCCTCAGACTGATGGTCTGTGTCATAAACCAATTGACGCATCGCCAGCAACTTGCTGGCCGGTTTGCGAAGGATTTCGCTCTCCTCGTCGGTATCGGTGGTTCGTGCGTAGACATCACCGTGCCTGATTGTGAGCGTCTCATTGGGAAGACCTACCAATCGTTTGATGTAATTCTGCTTGGGGTTTCCGGGGTACTTGAAGACAATGACATCCCATCGTTCCGGTTCGTTCAGCGTGTAAGTGAATTTGCTGACCAGAATGCGATCACCATTGAACGTTCTTTCGTTCTTGTCATTCACAAGATCGAGCGGATTGACGAAACGACAATTTGGACAGACGCCAGCAACGACCACCTCATCGGCGCCACCACCCGAACGTTCGCGACTGGCTCCGACCTGAAACGGGGTTCCGCATTCATCACAAACCAGATCTTTATGCGCCCCCATCAGGGTAGGGGCCATGGAACCTGTCGGAATAACGAACGCCTCAGCGAGAAAAGCGCGAAAGAGCAGAGCAAGAATGAACGCCACGACAAACGCTTCGACGGTTTCCCGCTGAGCAGCAACCCGAAAAGATTCTGCCCGGATTTCGGCTGGATCCCGATTGTCCTTTGCGGGCTTGCTGCCGGAGTTTTTCGAATTACGTTTGCCCATGGATGGTCGCAGGAATTGTTCTTAGGTGTTGAATGCAAATAAGGGTGGCCGCATCCTAGCTATTCTACGTGCCTTGCGATACTTCGATTCAGGGGATGTTCATGGAAACCAGCGGCCAAAATGGACGTTTTCCGCATTTTTCCCCGCATTAGCAGGACTACATTGCTGTCATTCAATCGCTTTTCGTTCTTGACGTCGAAATCTTTGCCAGACCTTAACACCAAATGGCATAATACCCGCGAAGCCCGATCCGACTGACGTGTGCAAGCACCAAGCACCCACCGAGGTTGGCGAAAGCACAGCCCACGCTGATACAGCCCGACAACCTAACGCGTTGATCGAGGAATCATCTCATGCAGTGCGGCGACTTTGACAAGCCTTTAGGCGATACGGATCAAGCAACACCTCGGTTTTCACTAATCCACCTGATTTCTCTGACCATGCAGGCGGGTCTGGGACCATGCACCCTCTCGTCACTGCTTGATAGATTTGGGACTGCACAATCTGTGCTGGCGGCCTCGACATCTGAACTACTTTCCGTTCATGGAGTGGGAAAGAAAAACGTTCAACAAATCCGCGCAGCAAGTGACCTCGGTCAAGCCGCCGAAGTATTACGATGGTGCAAGAGGCAGAAGACAAATATCCTTCCGAGAGTATCGGAATCATACCCACACTGGCTTGGCGAACTTCCACAGGCCCCAACTCTGCTTTACGTTCAAGGCAATGTGCTTCCTGAAGATCGCCTGTCGGTTGCAGTCGTCGGAACTCGCCATGCAACAACCTATGGCATAACACAAGCGAGTCGATTCAGTTTTGGCTTGGCAAAGGCTGGGATCACAGTCGTCAGCGGCCTGGCTCGCGGAATCGATGCAGCGGCACACCGTGGAGCTCTTGATGCGGGCGGACGAACGATCGCGTTCCTCGGCAGCGGACTCGCGAAACTCTACCCCAGTGAACACGCAGAGCTCGCTGACGAAATATCACATTCCGGAGCAGTCGTCAGCGAATACGCTCCCTCGTGCCCACCGCGATGTGGACATTTTCCACAAAGAAATCGTCTAATTGCAGGTCTCACACTCGGAACACTGGTTGTCGAGGCACCGGACCGCAGTGGAGCTCTGATTACTGCCCGTTTAGCTGGGGAAATCAATCGTGATGTTTTTGCTTTACCAGGCCCCGTCAACAGCCGCGCCTCACGAGGTTGCAATCAGCTGATACGTGACGGTGCTATTCTGGTTCAATCAATCGAAGAACTCATCGAAGCACTCGGGCCGATCAGTGAAGTAATCCCGACGGCAATTGGGGGCGCAATACGCAATGTCGGCGAACTCAACCTGAACGAAGTCGAAACCCGTGTCCTGCAGGAAATCGAACCCACAGGTAACTTGATCGATGAAATCATTGCCAGCACTCCGTACTCAACCCAGCAAGTGCTCGCTGTGATCAGCGTTCTTGAAGTACGTCGCTTGATTCGCCGCCTGAGTGGCCAATACGTATCGCGCATCTGAGACATATTCGAAACGAGATAGGCTGTAGGAAAGCTTGGCACAATCTGCATCATTACCATCACCCTGGTGCGAACAAAGCTTATACCTCAAGTTGTCGCAATCACCGCGTCAAGAAAATACTTTACGCGTTCTGATGACTTGTCGTCAGCTTGGGATTCAAAGATTCAAGGGATAGGACAAATAGACGGCAAGCACAAATAGCAGTTGGTAAGAACCACGACTGCAAGCAGACCAAGACAAGACAACACGGTATACCGGTGGTACAGCGTGAACTCGCATTTACAAGGCTCATGTTGCATGATTGCCAACGCAAAACAAAACAGTGTCACGATCTAGAACATGATGCAACATGCATAGACACGTCGCGGTTTTTATGAAGCCTGAAGCCCAACGCCGTTTCTCGCAGCCTGTTTCTCGCAACTTGGAACTTTCTCGCAACCTGGAACTGGGCTTGGAGTTCCTTGGACCGAAACATCAAAGAGCGTTTCGGATGCTCAACAGCCCCATCAATGTTGAACAAACGCTTGAGCAACGCGCGTGCGTTTTCGCGTCTTGCAACGAAGCTTTGAGGTCAATGACGAAAGCGAAATACGCATGCTTAGAGAAACGCAAACCGAGAATTGCCTTGTGACACATTTCACAAGGCAATCGCCCTAAAGGAAATAAAACCTCCCTTATCAGTTTTTAAGGTTATTTTATTTGACCCAATTGGCGTATCAGGCGTATAATCAAGTACACACGTTGAGAGCGGCGTTCGGCTCGATTACTCGCTGCCCTTAGCGCTGTGTACCTGCGACCGTCGCGCCGCAGGGGCCAATCGATCTACTCTGTAATTGCAGCTTGGCTGCCACGAGCCGACAGCCCGCCCGTCGGCTTTCTGGTCATTGAACCGTCCCGATTCGCCGCCGGACAGGAACGCGAATCATCGCCCACTGAGCGATAACGCGGAACGGCAGGGATGCGTCCTCACTTTCTCGGAGGTCGGAAATGGGCCAGTTGCAGACAAGTGCCAATGGACAAAACGCGCTGAGAGCAAGATTCGTCCCTGGCTCGGACTCCGCCCGCAGTCCCGTGACACATGGTGAAGTCAAGCATCGACGCAGTCACAAAGCGCATGCCGTGACCAGCCTACCGATCCAAGGCATTTCTTCGTACGTGAACGTGCCTGCCTTCGGCCTTCTGCAGCATGCGGCAGAACAAATCCCCAATCATGATGCAGTTATCTACGGCAACCGTCACTGGAGTTATCAAGAGCTGAATTCCAAGGCGGTTCGGGCAGCCGCCATGTTGCAACGTCTGGGCATACGCCCGGGCGATCGGATTGGCATCCTGTTGCCAAACGTCCCTGAATACATCATCGCCGCAAACGCAATCTGGCGAGCGGGAGGTGTCGCGATTGCGATCAGCCCACTAATGATCCAATCTGAGGTTCAGGAGTTGCTACACAAAACAGATTGCCGCCATGTAATCTGCCTGGACATGCTCTCACACCTTGTTCACGACGGAACAAATAAAAAGGTTGAGTCTTTACTGGTTTCGATTCGCCAGCATCTGCCTGCGCTTCACCAACTGGGTTACCTGTGGGCACGTCATAGTCGTACAGGCTCATGGACTCTGCCGACAAGTCCTCGGAGCAAATGGTTCTGGCATGAGGTTGAAGCAACGCAAAACAAATGGCAGCCGATCTCAATCGACGCTGTTCATGATCCTGCCTACATCCTACCTACTGGAGGAACGACAGGTTCACCCAAGGCAGTGACGCTCAGTCACACCAACATGGTTTCAAACGCTTGGCAGCAATACCAGTGGACAGGTGGAACGTTTGGCGAAGAAAAAATGCTCGCTGTACTACCATTTTTCCACAGCTATGGAATGAGCGCCACAGTCATGGGCGGCGTTGCGATGGGAGCCACCTTGGTGCTTCATCATCGCTTCGCCGTCCGACCGGTCATACGTTTGATCGAGGAGCATGCACCAACTGTTTTTCATGCTGTTCCAGCGATGCTCGTCGCACTCAATGAGAGATTTCAATCACACCCACCGAAGATCAAAGGTCTGCGTTGGGTCATTTCCGGCGGTGCATCACTGGATAGCGATGTGGGCAGCGAATTCTCGCGGCACACCGGAGCACTCGTTGTCGAGGGCTACGGCCTGAGCGAAGCCTCGCCTGTCACACATGTCGGGAACCTATTCTCAACAGCACGCTATGGAACCATCGGACTGCCATTGCCTGGCACGGAATGCAAGATTATTCGGGTCGAGGACAATCAGGATGATCAAGACGAGAACAATCTGGGTCCATACACCAAAACAAACACGCAATACGAGCAGCTGGAAACATTACCCAAGGGAGAAGTCGGTGAACTCCTTGTCCGTGGCCCTCAGATCATGCTGGGGTACTGGCGGGATCAGCGTGCAACCACTGAGACGATTCGTCATGGCTGGCTGCACACAGGGGATCTTGCCATCGAATCGGAGGACGGCTATTTCACGATTGTTGGGCGGAGAAAAGACCTGATCATTACCTCTGGATTCAATGTGTATCCGGGCGAAGTAGAAGAAATCCTTCGTGAAGCACCGGGCGTCGAAGACGCTGCAGTGGTCGGAGTCCCAGATCCTCAACGTGGTGAGATCGTCACAGCTTTCATTGTCCCAAGCGAGGGTGTGGAACACGACCCCGTCAGTCTGAGCAAACACTGCGAACGACATCTCTCCAAATACAAACGCCCACGCAACTACGAATTTTGTAGTGGCGACCTGCCACGAAATTTCCTCGGGAAAGTATTACGACGCAAATTACGTGAAACCTCCCAGAAACAATCCAACCAACACGGGGAGAAACAGGCATGAACAATTCGCAACCACTCGCCGTGATCGCAGGATCAAGAACGCCGTTCGCAAAGTCCTTCACCGCCATGAGCCAGATTACAGCTGTAGATCTGGGAACCACGACAATCAAAGACCTGCTTCACCAGGCAAACGTGAAGGGTGATGCAGTTGACGAAGTGGTCATGGGAAATGTGTCAGGGCCACCTGATGCAGCCAACATTGCAAGAGTGATTTCACTACTGGCAGGTATTCCACAAGAATGCATCGCACACACGGTCAATCGGAACTGTGGTTCGGGGATGGAGTCGATTGTCGCCGCTTGGCAATCCATCAATGAGGGGCGGGCTCGACTTGCCATTGCAGGTGGAACGGAATCAATGTCACAGGTCCCGATGCTCTGGAACACAGAAGCCCAGGGACAATGGCTCAGAATGGCGAGGGCAAAAACAGTTTGGCAAAAACTTGGAGCACTGACTTCATTTCGACCAAGCCATTTCAGACCGGTTGCTGCATTGGAGCTGGGACTGACCGACCCAACATGTGGCCTGAACATGGGGCAAACCGCCGAGTTACTTGCAGAGAAATTCAACATCACAAGAGATGCACAAGATCAGTACGCACTTGAGAGTCACCAAAAAGCTGAAGCGGCGCAAGAAGAATGCTTTCTTTCTGGTGAGTGTACTGCTGTTGTTCATGTCGGTGACAAACTCGTCGACAAGGACAACGCGATCCGAAAAGGGCAGTCGCTCGACCAACTTGCAAAACTCCGACCCATTTTCAAATCAAACGGAAGCATCACGGCTGGCAACAGCTGCCCGCTGACTGATGGTGCAGCTGCACTACTTTTAGCCTCCCCAAGGCAGGCA
>JAPOKD010000780.1 GCA_029977825.1 Planctomycetota bacterium
AAGTGTGAATCATGATACAAAGATGCCTGATTGAGCAGCTTGTCTTTTTCAGCAGCAGATCGACGGATTTGACTGACTTTTTCGAAAAGGTTCATATTCATTGATCCATGGGCACATGACATCCAGAGTAAAGAGCTTCCCTATGAAACACAAATGACCAGATTGCAGAGAACCTTTTGATGATCAACTGTAACGCGGATTTTTCTAAGGTCTCCCTTGTAACGCAGAGGCACGAAAACGAGGACAACCGAGCGTGGCTTGCCAGTGTTTTTTGAAAAGTTCCTGCTGGAAACCCACGGCACCTACACCAGCAGATCGCGATTCGGGATTCCAATGTCTTAATTTGCGAATTCCTGAAGTAAACAAACTTGAAAAACACGCTTTTCACGAGTGAAATCATAAAACTTCGAATGGCATTCCATTTGCATTATCATTGCAGAGAGGAATCAGCGGAAAAGTCAGACAGCCGGCTGATTCAGGTTCCTCATCAGCGATTGCTGAAAAAGCCGCCCGTCAAACGATCAACCCGAAAGGTAACATCCATGAACAAACGCAGCACAGACCAGCCCGGTTTCTATTCAGGCTCAGTCTTTACCACCCTGTTGTTTGCGGTTGCGACCTGCGTTCCTGCCTCACAAGCAGAGGCGGCGGGAGGTTTTTGGCAGATTGAAGGGCAACTCATCAACGTCGACCGTTCGGGCATTAACAACATTAGCGAGTGTGAACAACGCAACACCACTTTGCGTTTTCGAAGCCGATGGTCAGATGGGCAAGGCTGCATTCCTGGAACCAATGGTGAGTGCCCGTGGGGAATGTGGTGGGGAACGACCACAACCAATGCCTCTGGTCAATTCAACAAGACAAGCCCATTTCTATTCGACGTTTCACGCAAACGGGATGTACAAATTCAATTTCGAGCTGGGACAAATGAATGGAAAACGATCAAAGTGATCTCTAACGTCGGCAATTCTCTGCCAAACCAGCAGAACGGCGGTATCAGGAACTTCAATCTGGGGATCCTGAAAACGGACCACTTTCAATGTCCCACCGTGCTCGTACCCGGAAGGCGGGGAGAACCCCGCAGCTTGCAACCGGTCGCTGATCCAAACACGAATGCCAGCACCAATACTGGCGTCCCAGACCACGGTGCACCGTCTGAGCCTGCGGAAGCCCCAACCCCTTCGGGCGCAATCGCAGAGTCCCCGTGCGGAATGGAACATCAAGGAAATAGCAGTTACGATCTGGCATTCGAAAGCACAGCGGTGCGTCATCGAGACAACCAACCCGACGCTCCGATTGAGAGAATCACCTGGGAAGTCTTGATTCGCAATAATGGCACAGCCCCCTACAGTTCAACAGGCAGGTGCCGAACCGTAGTAAGAATGAGTGTTTATATTCCCGAGCTTGACACAACACGTGTCTACGAGATCACACTTCGAGGTACTATCCAACCAGGTGAGACACGAAAGTTCACATCAAATTCTGGAAATCTGGGAGAGATTTCGGAGGCAGCTTCTACCTCGTACAACCTGAAATTTGAGATCGACCCTGAGAACAGGGTCTGGGAACTGAATGAGGGGAACAACATTCAACCGGGTTGTTATACGCCATCGACAGGGAATTACGTCGATGCTGTTTGCGGTTGACTCACATGGCATGGGTTCATGGGGTAAGCAAATCAGAGCTGAAGCCAAGACTTACCTCTCACCATCATGGTTTCGATGCGAACCACATGTGCCGGTAGAACGAAGCAAACTGAAAATTCTTAAGAAGAACTTTGATCGCCACAATGATCACAAGCCTTATCTTTCGAATCGGTTTGGTTTCCACAAACTTCACAGACACGCAGTTCTGTCCTTACCTCTGCGGCACGCACCTTCTCAAAAACACCTTGTAAAGTTCGCCAAGGCCCATCTTTGGAGAGCGAAACGAGGTCCTGTTCGAGGAGTCTGTGCGTCTTCACCCCCGACTTGACTTCAGAACCCGAAAAAGGCCCACTGATCCGGCCGGATCGCTTGATGTAGTACTTTTTGACCATAACTACCGATGCACTTTTCAAAAACACCTGTTCCGAGAATAACCTTTTTGCACGTGTTTTCACCAAGCTTTTTTTTCTTGCCTCATTCAGCAAAGCCAACGTTGCAACTGGACCTCCTCACGCAGCACTGCCGAGACACAACAAAGTTGCGCGGATACGGCTCGGCCAAGCCTTCTAGAGATAGGATCGCGACCGCGTAACACACACGGTCCCGGTCAAAGAATTTACCAACATGGCTAAATGCCGGGTTGTGCTAATTGGTGCTGTTTCCATCAACACTTTTGTCGCCCTTTGAGGATTCAGACCTCAACAAGAAGTGCAACTGATGCGGCTCCAGCGTATTGTCCCTTCTTAAAAACTGGGAAAACCGGACTTCCTTACCGAACTTGGAAGCGAACAGTTTTGCCCGCAGGTAAACAACCTTCGAGCCTTTCAGCAAGGGCAACACTGAAGTGCGATTGTCAACCAGCGGTACACTGGATTCGCTATGGAAAATAACATGCCAATTTTCACCATCGCGTGATATCTCCAGCGTTCCCTGAGCCAAGGGATCGAAGACGGGGAAATAATGCTCGTTATAGACCCACACAAGCGTCCCAAAATTGACGGTCGACTCGATCGGTGCTGGCAAGTCCAAACGGTATACAATTTCTGCCCATTCATTAATCTCCGCTGGCGTCCAATAGTGGGTCGAATTCTCTTCCCGATAAAGAACAGCATTAACGGTTCGGATGGGCTTGGGATCCGGCTCCGCCCGTAAATCCAGGACCACAGAATGGGGTGTGGTTTGGAATTCCTCACCTGCTTCAGGTTCTGCGAGTGTATCCGGTATCAAATTGCAAACGACCCTCAGTCCGATGTTGCCCCAGTGCCTATCAACGTAAGAGATCTGGCAAGCGCCTGATTGGCAGCGCAACGAGTCTACTGCCCAAGAGCCGCCCCGAAGCCCGAATTTTGCGTTAAGCCGTGCTTCATCTGACAGCTGCTCGCTGGAGTTCTCACCAAACTTGCAAAACTCGGAAACATTCCCATGCATGTCAAAAATTCCCCATGCATTGGCCCGTTTCAGCCCGACTGCGTGTGGTGCTCCCGAGTTACCGTTGTACCAGGCGTGTGAGTCTATTTTCCATTCTTCGTCGCCAAAACTGAACTTGGTTGATGAACCAGCGCGGCATGCGTACTCCCACTCAAGATTGGTTGGAATGCGATATACACGTCCAGCACGTTTTTCTTCGGGCAACTCCGAGAGTCGGCGGCAAAACTCCTCTGCTTCGCCAATAGTCAGTGATTCAACCGGAAAATCATC
>JAPOKD010000673.1 GCA_029977825.1 Planctomycetota bacterium
CGTCCACAGTGGCGAATTGCCATTCGATCGCACCATCAAGGTATCATTGACGGAACGATTGACCAAGGAACAGATCACCGCACGCATGCCACACAACCTGCGTACCCTTGATGTTCTGATTCGTCAGAACAAAAGCGACTTCGAGCTGCTTGTTCGCAAGAGCACGTCGCCACGCCTGAAAGCAGAAGTTCGCCGACGATTCATAAGCAATCGACGCAAATGTCTTGAGTTGGTGGAAGAACTCAGTCTGCGTAGCCGCCGGGTTACCCCTCTGCTGAAGCATCTGGAAGAAATTTCAAAGAGAATGAACTTCATTCGTACACGACTGGCAGAGCTGGGACATGACGCAGTCAGCCGTGACGAGGCTGCTGACCTGAGACAGGAACAGCGGGAACTCATGCTCGTAACACAGGAAAGCCCAACCAGTCTCCACAACCGCATGGTTAAAGCACGTCGACATTTTGAAGAGTACGAGGCAACCAAACGCCAGCTCAGCAGCGGAAACCTTCGCCTTGTTGTTTCCATCGCAAAGAAATATCGGAATCGCGGAATGTCTTTCCTGGATCTCATCCAAGAAGGTAACACGGGACTGATGCGTGCAGTCGACAAATACGAATACCGACGCGGTTTCAAGTTCAGCACCTATGCGACCTGGTGGATTCGTCAGGCGATCACAAGAGCCATCGCTGACCAGGCCCGAACCATTCGAATTCCAGTTCACATGATTGACGTCCTGAGCAAATTGCGGCAGGCACAGAAATCTCTTACACAGGATCTCAAACGGGAACCAACGTACGAAGAGATCAGCAAATTTACTGAGGTTCCTCTTGAGGAAGTACGACGTGTCATGGACATCGGGCGACACCCCGTAAGTCTTGATCGCCCCGTGGGTGAGGGCGAAGACAGCAGTTTTGGTGAGTTCATCGAGGACGGTGACAGCCATAACCCTGTCCGCTCGGCAGCAAGCAGCATTTTACGTGGCAAGATTGACGAACTGCTGAAAACCTTGACTTACCGTGAACGCGAAATCATTCGCCTTCGATATGGTCTCGTCGATGGATACTCCTACACGCTTGAAGAGTGCGGGCGGATCTTCAAAGTCACCCGTGAACGAGTTCGACAGATCGAGGCAAAAGCAGTCGCAAAACTGCAAAGCCCGTCACGTTCAGATCGCTTGGCTGCCTTCCTGAAAACCGCAGCCTGATCAGACAGAATTGTAGAGACTGATATCTGACAACGGGTGACCAGCCTTCCCGCGGCGGGTCACCCGTTTTTGTTTCCTCGTTCTTTCATCAGTGCTGACCAGAATCCGAATTCCCATCGAATTCCCGCCACGGGAATGGCTTGTTGGTGTGTTTTTTGGGCATATACATCAGTTTGCACACTTTTCCTTCGTGGGGTCGCTGGCGGGAACTCCTTGGGGCGATATGCTAAACGGGTACGCTTGCCACTACAGAATCGCAACTCACAACGCTTTCCACCCGACCGTGAAATGCGTTGAATCCAAATGGCCCACCCCGGCGGTGAGGTGCCGCCAAGATTCAACAACAAGTTGCTATGCCTTTCTGTTCAACAAGCACGTGCACATCTCCGGTCTCTTCTCACCTGTCTTTTACGTCGATCAAACACATGCCCAGTGATCCCAAAATCGAAATCAGTGCGAGCCTGCTTCGCACACTGCACCGGATACACCGACAGCTAGCAGACCTTGATGGTCAGATAGCTCGAGGTCCCCGACAGATCGCCGCCGGAGAGACATTGGTCGCAGAAGCTGAAGGCAATCTGACGACTGTCAAAACTGCTTTGCAAAAGGCAAACCTTGTCTCCGATGAAAAGCAACTACAACTGAAATCACGTGAAGCGCAGATCGATCAACTGCAGACGAAACTCAATACCGCAGCAAGCAACCGCGAGTTCAATCTGCTGAAAGAACAGATCGCGGCTGATAAGCAAGCCAACAGCGTCCTGAGTGATGAAATCCTTGAGGCGATGGATGAAATCGATGGACTTGAAAGCAAGCTCAAAGATGTTGCCGCGGAACTCGAAAATCAGAAAAACATCCAGAAAAATCGGATCTCCGAGGTCGAAGCAAAGACAACCGAACTCCAAAGCGAACTGGCACGAGTTACCACCGAGTTGGAACAATCTGAAAAACAGATTCCAAGTGAGGTCATGGTGGAATACCGACGAGTCATTGCAGCGAAAGGTGAGGAAGCCTTGGCGCCTGTTGAGGATGAATCGTGTGGAGGCTGCTATCAGGTCCTGACGACACAGTACATTGATCGCCTCAGAATGTCGGTACTCATCCGTTGCCCTAACTGCAATGCGTTCCTGTACCTGCCAGAGAGTACGCGGGTGTAACGGGAAAGGAAAAACGATTTCGCATGTGAAAGGCCAACCGCTTGCCTGTTTCGAAATCAACCCGTGGCTTTCTTTTCAATTTGAATGCCGCGAAAGTACACACAACAACCAGTAACTCTATAGCAACCGCACTGCATGGTCGTGACATTAAGTTGCATGGTTTTAAATTGGGGAGATCGAGAGATCCTGGGCTCCAACCTCAGAAGGGTTCTGGAATGTCGAATTATTTCTGCGGTGGGTTGCGCTCCCTTAATTCAGGGCTTTCCCCCGCATCACTTCGGGCGACGTGCGTCCGGGATTGCTTCAATTTATGATTGTGCTCGGAATTGTTGGAACCCCTGCGGGCGGAAAATCAACCGTTGCCGAAAGGTTAGCGGAACTTGGTGCTACGTGGATCAATGCGGACCTGGTCGCCAAAGAAGTGTTGGAGCGACCGGAAGTGCAGGCAGATCTGAAGCATTACTACGGGGCCTCTGTTGTCGATAAGCATGGGATGATTGACCGTGCCAAATTGGCCGCGATGGTTTTCGGGGATGACGACGAAAGCCGCCGCCGATTAGACTACTTGGAGCGTCGGATTCATCCCGAGACGCGAAAGCTCATCACGGCTCAATTGTTACGATGCGAAAAGCAGGGCGATGCTGTCGCAATCCTCGATGTCCCACTGCTATTCAAATCCTCATGGGATCGCAGCTGCGACGAAATTTGGTGTGTAGACGCAGATGAAGACGTTCGCAGCGAGCGGGTTAAATCGCGTGGATGGAATCGGCAGCAACTGCAAGCGAGGGAAAAAAACCAACTTGAGGTAGCAGAAAAGAAACGACTCAGCACGCATGTGATCCTGAATAACGGAACGCTCACAGAATTGAACGAAACCATCGGCAGATTGTGGAGTTCCCTCGTTCAAAGGCACAGTGCTGCCAGTGATACCGGACATTGCATGGAACGGCTTGGGCAAGAAAATCTCCCTGAAGACTGAATTCCGTAAAAAGCCACGGTTTCGCGCCCTGAAAAACGAACAAACTCAACTTATTTAGTATCTTCCCCATCCCTGGCTCTCAATCCCCGAACGGCAGCGGTCATACTGAACCCTCGCTACAAACACTCACTTTTCTCTTCTTTCTGACATGTCAACCTGTTGAATTTCAGGTTTGGCTCCTCAGCTTATCTTCTCCTCATCCCTTCCTCCCCCACTTTTCAATTCGTTTGGACGCCCATGTCCCCCAATAATCCCGGCTCGCGTGACAGCTTCGAACCCAAGCGGAAGAACGGGCAACGCGAATACCGCAACTACCGACAAAACACCAATCGCCCCCGACATCCTGACAAGGAAGTCGATGAACGCATCCGTGAACTTGCTGCCGAGCGTGATCCGTTATCCCTGCCCGAGGAGATCGTCAGCGAAGCCAACAAGGCCGGTGAAAAGGACGGC
>JAPOKD010000581.1 GCA_029977825.1 Planctomycetota bacterium
CAGGCGAGAACAGTGTTTTTAATTGACAACTCTGCAAGCATGCAGACGATCGATCGCAACGAAACGTTGAGTCGCTTCGAAAAGGCAAAACTCCTGATCCTGGATAAGATCGAGGGCATGAGTGACAGTGACTCCGCCATGCTCATTTCATTCAACGATCGCCCCGAAACGGTACAGTCCTTCACCACTGACCGCTCCCGGTTGCGCGACTCGTTGGAACGCATCACAATTACTAATCACAGCACTGATATCCTCGGCGCATTGAAAGCCGCTGACGGACTCGCCAACCCAAGACGCTCCAGTGAAATCGCTGATGTCAACGATGTGCAGGTTGCGGACGCGAAACCAGCGGACCTGCTGATTTACAGTGACGGTCGATTCCAAACGGCAACCGAATTCAATCTGGGCAACTTGAATGCGGAGTACATCGCAATGGGCTCCAGCGATGTGGAGAACCTTGCAATCACCGCTTTCTCGACTGAAAGAAACGCGGAGCGTCCGGCCGAAGTCCAAGCGTTCGCAACGATCGAAAACTTCGGTAGATCCTCCGCTTCCACGACGGCGACACTATCCATGAATGGACAGTTTCTGGACGCGGAAGCTGTCCAACTTGATGCGGGTGAACAGACAGGTTTGAGTTTTGTCATTGAAACAGAAGACGCAGCCAGCCTGAGCTTGGCTTTGGATCATGACGATGATCTGAAAATCGACAATGTCGCTTACACCGGCCTTACGCCGCTGAGAAATGTCTCGGTTCTCGTAATTACCCCGGGAAACACACCGCTAAAAGTCGGTCTGGAGACAGAAAAGACATCCAAGATTTGCACAACAAGTTTTCTTCCCCCGTCTTACCTCAATACTGACGAATACAAGAAAAGAGCCGCTGAGGGCATCGACGACCTGATTATCTACGACACGTGTTCACCCGCTGAGATGCCAGCGACCAATACGTTTTTCATCGGAGCACTGCCACCGCCCACCGCGATAGAAAAGACCGAGAGCGATTCCCCACCCGCAGCCGCGGCAGCATCAGAATCCGACGCTCCAGCAACCGAACCGCCCGCCCCCAATGGGGCAGACGATCCCGCGAACACAGCAGACACTAGCACCACCAGTCCGGACCTCAATTGGCGTTGGGCGAGCCCGGAATCCTCCGTCTCGTTGATTGACATTGAGCGTACCCATCCGTTGATGCGGTATCTCGAACTGTTCTCATTGCTGATTTTTAGTGGACGCGGGGTCGACGGCCCTCCGGGGACCATCGAACTGGTGGGAGCCGATGTGGGCGCCATCCTCGCCATTGCACCACGCGATGGTTTTCAGGATATGGTCCTCGGTTTTGAAATTATTTCCCGTGATGATGATGGTACCCCGGTTACAAACACCAATTGGTACGCGGAGCGTTCATGGCCTGTGTTCCTGCTGAATGTGCTACGGCATCTGGCCGGTGCCGCAGATGCCACCGGTGCTCCCAGTTATCGCCCGGGCGAAACCGTTCGTGTTCGGCTTGAAAATGCAGTCACTTCTCCCACGGTCACGCGTATTGGAGGTGCAACGTTTGATGTACCGCCGGGGCCGGCTGGATCTCTTGAGATCATTGAAACTGAAATCCCTGGCAATTATCGAGTGGAAGACGAGACAAAACTGGCTGACCTGTTCGCCATCAACCTGTTTGATCCACAGGAGAGTGCCATTGCAACGGTGCAGGAAATTGACATCGGATACGAATCCGTCACATCCGAGGTCAGCACCACCGAGGAACGCAAGGAGTTCTGGCGTTTGGCGTTGCTTGCGATGCTAGGACTGATCGCAGCCGAATGGTGGGTGTATAGCCGTCGCGTTGCCTAGTGACTTTCGGACGCTTCGCAGGGCAAGTTTTCTGTCCAGGTTGTGACGGGATCGCGAAGGCTGGAACGCGTTGCGTCTAGAACATCAGGATTGAAGACCGGCATCGTCTTCCAGATCACCCTCGGTAATCAAGGTGAAGCCTTTTTCATTCAGAGTCGCCATCGCCATTTCAATATTTTCGACCATGATCGCGACCGCTGGTGCACCATTGGGTCGCACGATCAACGGGTAGGCTTGAATAATGTTGAGTTCCGCCTGCAACAAGGCGGTACAGACGCGCAGGAGAGGCTGCGGTCCTTCTGGCAACTGCACTCCGACAAGATCAGTTTCGATCATCGCCAAGCCACTGCGTTCCAGAATATCTCGCCCGCGATCCGCATCACTTACAAGAAATCGCACAAAGGCGCACTCAGCTGCATCACTGATGGACAAGGCGCAGATCCGTATTCCAGTTCCCTCAAATCGTCTTACGACCTCCAGCAATTGCCCCACACGATTCTCAAGGAAAATAGTGAACTGTCTGATTGCCGGAAAATTGCGTCCCCGCATTGTTTGAAATGCAGTCCCTGATTCATCTCCAATGTTCATCTGCGGCTCGTCCTGTGCTACATGGAAACCTGAACCAATCCAAGGGTTCGATGGTCTTCTTAGTTGGTGTGTTGACCGTCCCAGGTCGAATCAAGAATTCGGTTTCCCAAGTGTCATCTAGGTGAATCGGAAGATGGCGTGCACGGCCGCAGCCTTTTTGCATGAGTGATAAAGTGATTCTCGACTGCAGCTGCTCAATGGACCGGGCATACCGAAAATCCCGATTGCTGGGCTAACAAAACACAACATACGCTAAAAACTGACAGGACGGCGGATCCTGTTCATCTGGTGCATCCGTTAAACTCGTCACCTACGCCTGTTGCCCGTTTCGGAACCTGTTGCCCGCACCTGAACTGAGTACGCATGTCAGAAACATTGCCCAAACCTGTCGCCAGCCATCAGTTGATGCTCCGCGTGAATTACCACGAGACCGATGGGCAGCGGCGCGTGCATCATGGCAATTACCTCAATTATTTCGAACGTGGTCGCGTTGAAATGCTGCGGGCCATGGGCACCAGCTACCGGGAGCTTGAGGATTCGGGCCTGATGCTGGTCGTGAGTGAATTGAACGTCAGATATCACTCCGCAGCTCAATTTGACGACAACCTTGTTCTAACCACCAACCTGATGGAGGTACGCAAGGTGCGACTGGCCCACCACTACCAAATTCACCGTGAAGATGAATTAATCGTAGACGCAGACTCAATCATTGCCTGCGTTGATAAAACGGGACGCCCCAAGCGACTGCCGCAAATGTTGCTCAATCTGTAACTCAGGATTTACATGCCGCAAGGTCCAGTTGGTCAACCCTGCATCGTTGCTTTGCCTTCAATCGTCGCCGCTTCACCGGTTTGACCTACCCCTTTCCAAGACGCGAGTCAAACCCGGTATCGGTGTTGCCCGCCTCTCGACAATCCTTCAGCGAATCACGTTTTGATGCCGTGAGCAGCAGTGCTGACGGACCAAATCCGCATTTTCCATCAGTCCACCCGACTCACTGAATGCAAGCCAATTCAAGCAGCTTTGCTTGGCAAACCAGACGTTTCACTGCGATGTCCACGGAAATATCTGACTTAAGCCCCGGCCAAACCAATCGAACAGCCAGATTGCGGAGTTTTACCGCCCAGAATACGCAGAAACACGCTGTTTCAATTTGTCGAAAACGCCGCCTCACGGTAACCTATGCACAGCCGTTCGTGATTCGATTGCGACATTTTTGCATCTCCGTAACAACCCTGGGTGAGCACAAATCAGTTGGGCATTCCAGCCAGTTCTCTGCAGTTCCAGTTATCCAACGTGTGCCAATACTCCCGGACTTAAAATCAAGCCTGCCTCCCCCAAGCCTGCCTCCCAACTGATTTTCCCCCATGCCAAAGAAGATCGCGTGGTCTGTGCCCCTGGGCCCAATATCGGAACGACGAGATCCGTTACCAGTAGCAACATTCAAACCTTGACCTTGCCTTCCAACTTTTAAAAAAACCATCAAGGACACTCGGCATGCAAGTTAACGGGAACAGCAATCTCGAGATCCCCGAATCTATGAAAGACAAGCTGCTTGCATTTCGCAGGCGGGTTTGGACACTCAAAATGGTGGAGGCCCTTGCTGGGGCCATCATCGGTGTCTTGCTGGGCTTTTTGCTAACGTACTCTCTGGATCGTTTCTTTGATACTTCATCGCTGATGCGCGGGCTGATCCTCTGTGGCTCAGCAGTCACCTGCGGCTTGATCCCGCTGGCAATCAATCGATGGATCATCAAACGTCGACGGCTGGACCAGCTGGCCCGCCTGTTATCCGAAACTCACCCCTCGGCAGGCGACCAGTTGCTAGGCGTGATCGAACTGTCTGAAGATACATCGGAGCAG
>JAPOKD010000861.1 GCA_029977825.1 Planctomycetota bacterium
CCGTCATTTATCGCCATGTCCAGTGGCCTAGCGAGCTGCTTCTGGAAGCGCGAACATATGGAAACGGCGGATGGAACTGTCGTGGGAAAAACTCACTCTCGGTGCCCCGGCGATGATCCGTTACCCAATCAACCTTGAACCTTGATACCAACCTTGACCCTTGATACGTGAAACTTGATCAATGTGTAAGATCTGGCAATGAAATACACCACATACCTCCTGGCTGGACTAGCATCAATCGTCGGTTGCAGCGATGACAAGGACACGGGTTCCTCAGCGGCGTCAAAAATCTCAAGCCTGTCGACCGACCTGCAGGATGATTTGTGGCACGCGCACCGCCATGTTCATGATGGCATTCAGGTCCACGACCACGAGCACAACCCCGCGTTTACAGGCGGACACGAGCATTCCCACGGACACGCGCACCGCCACGCAGAAACAGCGCTCGGCGGCATTGTGGTGAGCCTTCAACGAAAGGCTACCCCCGGGCAGCTACCCGGCAACAGCATGAGCGTCCCGCCGCGTCCGCACCTCGAAATACTTCCCGGTTTACCTGCTGAAATCAATGTCTGTTTCCTTTCAGAGAACACACTTTCCAGTCGCCGAGTCGAAGTGGAAAACGAAGTTCCGTCGAACTCAGATAGCCCGCAAGACACGACCCCGACAGCCGAACCTGATTCAGACCCAGCCCCAGACCCCTCAAATGTCGGTGCTGGATGGTCCTATTGGAACCCAGCCGTGTCGGAAATTACCATCACTTTCCAGCTAGAGGGGACAGACTACGCAGTCACCGCAAAAGAACGCGGCATTGCCGCCAACGATGGAACTTCGGCGCCAATCAGCATGTTTGCAGCCTCCTTGCCCGCGGTACTACGTGAACGGCTTTCCGCAACAACAGCCCGGCTCCGGGTTTCAAAATTAGTCTTAACATTGGGAAGCACTCGGCTTCGTGTCAGTGAACAGCTCTATTTTCAGGGCGAAGAACTTTCCGTGTTCCTACACTGATGGGAACGGACCTCCATGGAGGCAAGTTCCGTACACAATCACTTCAAAACGGATCCTTCCAGATGAGAAAAAAGAACAGCCAAAACCGTGGTTTCACATTAGTAGAATTACTGGTCGTTATCGCGATCATCGGTATTCTAGTGGGATTGATGCTCCCAGCCGTGCAGGCAGCTCGAGAAGCTGCCCGGCGAATGTCCTGCCAAAACAATCTTTCACAGCTCTCGCTCGCCTTGCACAACTACGAATCAACCTTCCGGCGTTTTCCATCGGGTTATTTGCACAAATACGGACCTACCGGCAGCCCTGAAGAAACCGCCAACCACATGGGGCTCGCCTGGGGTGCAGCAATGTTGCCCCAGCTGGAACAGAGTTCAGTGGCACAACGAGTAGATTACGACCGACCACTCTGGGATGATGCCAATCGCGAAGCGCGGGACATCAGCCTGCCGGTTTTTCTGTGCCCCAGTGACACCTACTCGGACGCGGCCTTCGTTTATCGGGATGACAGCATCACGCCGGCGGAGCGTTACGCAGCCGCCAGCTACGCAGCCAATTGGGGCCCCGCAACACCCCAGGTCAATCTTGATGCAACGCCGTTAGCCAGCGAAGGTGTTTTCTTCCGAAACAGTCGTTTGCGCGTGTCAGCCATTCTGGATGGCCTTGCGAACACTTTGGCATTCGGAGAACGACATAACGGCCCGATCCCACAGAGCCGTTCAACGGCGGGCGGCCACACAGTGTTTGAGAACTCTTGGATAGGAGCTGTCCGCGACGTGGATGAATTGGACGATGACCACGCTCATATGGTGCTGTTTGAGACCCAATATCGCCCAAACCAGATCGACGGCGACGACAAAGGGCTCGCAGCACCCCACACCGGGCTGTGCCAATTCACATTGTGTGATGGATCGGTAAGAGCTATCACGGAACATATTGATGCGAAAGTCTACGATGCGTTGGCAACCCGCAATGGAAAAGAGGTCGTGGAAGACTACTAACGGGACTCCGCTTTCAAGTTTGCAACCGCAATTTCATACGTGCTGACGGGAGACTTTTAGTCTCCCGTTTTTTTTGCGTTACGCCCGAGTCAATCGCTCGTCACCCAACAATTTGCAAACTTTATCCCAATCAGCGACACTGAGCTGATAACCGCACGAAACGATGCCACAGGGATACGCGTCCATGCCCAAACTTCCGATGCTTCTTATTCATTCGTGCATCGTGACCACTGCATTCTCACTGCTGGCACCAGTCAACAGCCAAGAACCGGGGTTACAGGCCGAATCCTCAGAAACGCAAGACATTATCACGGGCAACGCAGCTGCGGACCAAGAGCCAGACCTGTGGTTCGGCGTGCTGAAAACAGCCAATCGAAACTATCGCTTTATTCTCGAACTCAGCAGCAACCTCAAGGACACCGAGGGCAAGCTACGCAGTCTGGACGAAGGAAATCGTACATTCGACCTGACGCGGGTAAGCCGATCAGATGTTAATTTGATTTTTGAGTTGCCTCTAACCAGTGCCACTTATGAATCGACCATGAATGCCAAGGGCACCCAAACCACCGGCTTCTGGATCCAGCGTGGCCAACAGATCCCACTGTCCTTTGCCAAAGTGTCATCCATTCCGAAACGCAAAGTGAAGCAGGTACTTGCAGGTACGCTTAATGCGCTGCTGCAACAAATCGAAGTGGCTTTCGTCGAACTGGAAACGGGCGAAATCTACTTCAACAGTGTCTCACAAAAAGCAGGTGGTTTTGTTGTAACAAAGGAAGTCGGCGATGATGGTGAGGTGGTGCTGCGAGTACCAGGCGTTCAAGGGGTTTTCACGGGTCACTTCCTCGACGCACGCGAGACGCAATTGCAAGGCAAATGGAACCAGGGACCGATTGCACTCGGCTTGAAACTGACGCAGCAGGAGGTTTCAAAAGAAGTCGCTGCGCCCATTCCCCCCAAAAAAACACACA
>JAPOKD010000775.1 GCA_029977825.1 Planctomycetota bacterium
AACCCTCTGAACGCGAGTCTTTCTAGAGAGACGACTAAAGGTAAGCCACCAGATCGAATATCTGCTGCCGTGTGAAGATGTCCAGTAGCCCCTCGGGCATCCACGATGTCTCCGAAGTCTTTTGGCTAGTGATATTTGCCTTCTGGATCTCGATGATACGGGATGGCTGCTGAGGATCGGTTGCGATGCGAAGGATCGGCGAACGAAAATCACCACCGCGAGTGATTTGGCCCGTGATTACACGTCCATCGTCAGTAAGAATCTGAACGCTACGATAATCGTCTGCAATCACTGCAGAGGGGCTGACAATGGCGGTCAGCAAGTCACGACGACTGTACCGCCGCATCGCAGCCGTCAGGTCGGGACCGATCAGATGTCCTTCTGTTGCGAACCGATGGCAGTGAGAGCATCCTGCTATTTCGAAGATCTCTTTACCGCGTTGTTTGTCTCCGACCAATGGCTGATCGCCTAAAATCTGATCCACCGTCCAGTTCTGAACGACGGACCGCGTTGGCGTGGAGAGAGGGGTAGTAGGTTGGTTCGAGGTTGACGTTGCATTCACGATCGCTGCCAACTCGGGACGCTCTTCAGCGGGAACGTGTTTCATGGCGTCTTCACGAATCTGTTGCAGAAACTCTGGTAGTCCGGCCCCACCCAGCTCTTGTTCTGCGATCGCAAGGTACTTGAAGTAAGTTTGGCGGAGCTTCGGTGTCCAGCCTTTGTCCACGTTGCGCAAAACGTATAAAAAGTGAAGTCGTTGTTCTGGGGCCGTGGTTTGAAAAACAAGGTTGAGGGTTTTTTCAACGAATTGTTCGCCTCCGAACGTTGCCAAAATCTCGCTGAGAAATCGGTTGGCCGCATAATTGAATTGAGAGTCATCAGGGTTTACCGCATTCTTCGCATTTGCAGCGGGGTACATCTTTGTCAGGATTTCGATTAGATCCGGAGCGATTTTGGCTGGGTTGTCCTTGTTTTGTGAAATTGCCAGCAGGACTCCGTAAAACGCGTATTCATGAACCGAGGCATGGGAAAAGTCTTGGAAGACCTGATCGCTTGTTTGTCCAGCGAGCTCTACCAGCCGTCTGATGGCGCGACCGGGGTGTTGGCATTGCTGAGATCGAATCAGGCAAGTGATTGCGGTGACTGCGATCGCCGGGTTCATCTCATGCAGGGCTTTCTTTTCCCACTTTGCGATCGGCATCCGTTCGATCACTCGCGCTGCAGCATGGCTGATCCACGGATCGGTGTTGCCAAGTTGTTTCCATGCTTGGCTAAATTGTTTGTCTGTAATTTCTCCGTTCAGCGAAGCTTCCAGGTCGCGACGTGAACGTCGTGACCGGGCGGAGAAAGTGTGGCAGTTTTCACGATGAGCAGTGAGATCTTTCGTCATTGCCGGCTCTACAGACTTCTGGTTGCCAGTGTAGGTCACGCGATAAAGCTTGGACTGTGTCTTCCGGCCACCAGTGATCAGGTACATGCTGCCATCGGCACCAAATTCGAGGTCGGTCACGTTGAGTGGCCGACCTTTCAAAAATGTTTCGCTGGTCATCGAGTAACTGCTGCCTCTGGGCATCATATGGACCAGCAAGATTCGGCCATATGCCCAGTCCAGAACAAAAAGTCCTTTGCGGTACTTTGCGGGAAAGCTGCTGTTTGTGCCGAACTTGACCGAGGTTGGGGATCCTTTTCCTATGTCCAGGCCGGGGACCGCATTGTCGGGATGATCGGGATAGTAAGCCGGCCACGAACCGGTGACACCGCGCCAGCCAAAATCGCCGCCCGCTGTCAGGTGGATCATGCGAGTTGGGCGATACCAGGGCGCTCCCATATCGTGCTCTGCGTCAGCATCGTATGTAAAGCAGTCTCCATGTTCATTGAAATCGATGCCGTATGGGTTGCGCAAACCTGCTGCCATGATTTCCACGGAACCATCGTCCGGATTGATCCTAAGCAAATGCCCTTCGCGGGTTTTAGAACCTTTGGCTGCGTCTCGGTAAGGTGAGGTGTGGTCCAGCGCATTGCGTGGCAGGTCTACGGCATCGCCATGAATGGAATACAACATCTTGTCCGGACCAACGGCAAGGTCGTTTCGACCATGTCCGACTCCTCCGCTCGATGCGTAAATCAGTTCGGGTTCGCCGAATCCATCTCCATCAGGACGTAAGCGGTAGAGACCTTTTGAGTTGTTGGCGTTGGCAAATAATTCCTCCCCTCGAAATGCCAGCCCGCGACATTCCTTCAAATCACGGTTGATCCATTCGGTTGCCTGGATCGAGTCTCCTTCGGCGGACAGGGTCAGGCGAATCAGACCACTGGATTCTCTGGCTATGATCAGACGCCCTTCAGAATCAACTGTCATGCTGACCCAAGAACCTGGTTCAGTTTCTGGCGTGCTTGAAAAGGGAACTTCCTGTATTTGGAAGTCGTCAGCAATTGAGAACCTTGCCGCATTCGCCTGTTCGCCCTGTAAGGCGAGTTTCCATTGCTCGTAGTTGTCCACAGCATTAATGCCAACTCGCTGTTCGGATGAGCGTGCAAAGGCACGTTCAATGGGGCCGAGATTCATAATGGTCTCAACCGTTGAGCCAGTTTGCGTTGAAATCGAACTGCTGCTTGCTTTCCAGTTCGCGTTGCTGCGGATGATCCTGATCGGCTGCGCGCGATTTACCAGCATCAGTTCAATGAAGAATGCTGACGGTCCGTCAACACCTACCGCTTCAACGGTCAATGTATGACTGCCTGACGACAGCGGTTGAGCCAGTTCGGTTTCTTTGATTCCCTGATAGGGCGACGCTGTATCAACCAGCATGCCATCGATCTTGACTCGCAATCTCGCATAGCAGGGCGAGAACCTCAGCTTGCCATTTGTCTCGTCTTTGTCGATTTGAAACTGTTTCTGGAAGAGTATTTTCTTCTGTGTGTCTGAATTCGGATGCACCCATATCCAGTCGGTCGACGGCTCGTCGCCAGGCATTTGGCCAGATGCTGTGGAGAGAACCCGAGAGACAAGCTCCTCCGGGACAAAAGGCCCGGAAGTAAGCCAAAAAAGGCAAACGTAAAATGCGAGGGTGTTTCTCCTCAGCGAATGGCGAATCCGGCAGTGCTTTTCAGCTTCGTACGAATCACGGTTCATCCGAGATCTCGCAGTACGCGCAGATTAATGACATCCCATTCCTCACCAAGTTCGTCATTCATGCCTTTCTCTGTTTCAAGATATCCCGGCAGCTTTCCGAGTACCGAATCTTCTATGACAAACCGGAATGCATCTAACCCTATCTCTCCCAGTCCGATGTGCTCGTGCCGATCAACGCGACTCCCAAGTGGCTTCTTGCTATCGTTGAGGTGCAAGGCAGCGATCGTTTGTCGGGGCAGAAGG
>JAPOKD010000063.1 GCA_029977825.1 Planctomycetota bacterium
CCGATCACATTCTTCTCGCATCCGCCCCATTCGATCGCCCATCACCATAAAGCGACAAGCGAAGCCCACTCCGGCGCGCATTGTGCGTTCACCACAAAAACAGAGGTGAAATCACAGCAAATAATTGATACCAGTCGGCACTCACACCTGACCCTCACTTTGAAAGTAGTCACCGAGTTTCTATTTCGGGATTGATCGGTGGACATTTTTTTTCAACCAGAGAGTTCCAACAATGCACGACATAACAGATCGGCGCATGATCCAGCAATGGTTTGACGGGCCTTGCATCCAGCTCCATTTTTGACCACTCCTTGATTCGTTGCGTCACCGCAAGGCTTTGCCCTCGAGCTTTGTCTTTGACTAGACGGGAAACGGGTACATTCCTGCAAAGTTGATGTCGACTGTCAAAATAAACCAGTTCACCGACATGGTGGTACCACATGGGCGGAGGGATGTCTGCGACAAAATCCGTGTTATTGACGAGGCGGAACGTAGGCTGCCGGTAGCTTTTCACAAATTGTGAGTCCCCAATCCTCGGAGCTCCAAAAGTATAAACGGTCACGGGCTGTTGAAACTGATGGGCAGCCAACACAGCAAGGGCCCCACCCAAACTGTGCCCTGTCATCCACACGCTCTTTCCGGATGCAGACAGCCGCATAAGCTCTGGCAGCATTTGGTTCCAAACGTCAAGAAGACCTGATTGAAAACCTGCATGAACCCTACCCGCGTCTCCCATTTCGACCTGGTGCGCCTGCATATCCGTAACAAGATCTTTCCACTGATTCGGTTCCGTTCCTCGAAACGCAACAATCACCGCTTGATGATTGAACGTCAAAATTGCTTGCGTATGACCAGTACTCCCCGGCGGACTCGTGTACATCTTCACATCAAGCATCCCTGCCGAGAGGAGCTGCCGGCGAACAAATCCATCGCCATCGGCATAGGCCAGCATCGAAACTTCTGCCAGCCACCAAGCGTTGACGCGATCAAATTCCGCAACCTGATCCTGCTGCGGAACCTTTGCAGGAAAAGAAAAGCTGGAAGCGTGCCTGAGATAGGAATAACTGTAATTGGGCTCAAACAGCGAACTGAAAGTCTGCACCTCTGGCATATCCTTGCGTGCAAGTATTCCAGTGCTTTGTGCGTTCAGCGACGAAGGCGTCAAACACATGAGGGTGCCCCAGCCAAGGCAGACCCACAACCAGCAAACATTGCCATTCTGGCGATTCATGAAACGAGTGGTCATCCTTGCAACCTGCACTTTTGCGATTGAAAAGCATGTCAAAAGCTCACCGCTGATGCCATTCTACCTGTCACTTGCCACTCAGCACAGCGCAAGTTCACAGCAACCGCATCCCTTTGCCCCGACGGATTCATCCGAGAAAAGAATAGCGAAAATCGCCACAGCGCAGCATTGAACAACGACTCCAAGAGACCGTATTCATGGCTGACTCAGTTGCCTGCTTTGACCTTGGCCAAGTCCAAAAACACAATGTGCGAGGGATTTCCAACAGGAACATAATGCCCGGTAAACCTCAATTCACCAGTTGTTGAATTCACTTTAAAAACCGCAAGGTTGTCGGCCCGCTGGTTACCGCAATAAAGAAACCTGCCTGTGGGATCAAAACTGAAACTTCTCGGGTAATTACCTCGAGTCCATTCATCCGCAACATGCCTGAGCTCACCGTTGGGCCCTACCGCAAAAATCCCGATGCTGTCATGTAAACGATTGCCGGCATACACAAAACGCCCATCATTAGAGACCAGAATTTCAGAACAGAAGTTGCTGCCGGCGTACCCCTTTGGCAGGGTTGAAATGGTTTGCCGTGGATTCAAGTCTCCCGTGTTACTGTCATAATCGAACAGCGCGATCGTCGAACCTTCTTCCTGAATCGAATAAAACCAACGTCCATTGGGATGGAAGTAAAAATGCCGCGGCCCATCACCCGCCGGCAATGCGATGTGCGGTCGCCCTGCCGGCGACAGCGTTCCCGTATCAACGTCAAACTTCCATACATAAATTCGATCCAGGCCAAGGTCGACATGCATCACAAACTTCCCTGAAGGGTCTGACTGAATCATGTGAGCGTGCGTTCGATCGTGTCCGCTGAAAGCTTTACTACCCAGCGGAGCATTGGCAGATGTCGTGGGGCCAATTTTGCCTTCATCTACCTTCACGTCAGTTGCTTTTCCAAGTCGTCCATCCTTCAAGATTGGCAGCACAGCCACAGAACCGCCGAAGTAGTTCGCCACGAACAGGTAACGTCCCGAAGGATGGATACTGACATAAGTCGGGCCTGCTCCTCCAGAGGGGACCGTGTTCAGCAATTCCAACTGCCCATCAACAGCATTGATTGAATACGCACTGACAGTGCCCTCCTTGGTACCATTGAGACGATCTGTCTCATTCGCGGAATAAAGCCTGGTCCCCGCCTCATTGATGACCAGACAACTTGGACTCGTGCCGCTCAGAGTGACGCCTGCAGACGTCAATTCCCCAGTCACCCGATTGACTTGGAAATGATGTATGCCCTGCCCATTGCCGGGCGGTAAATCTACTTGGGTTGGAAGCATATCCTCCAGAGGAGAACTGAATGTTCCAACATATGCCATCAAGGGAGCTTTGCCATCTGACTGAGCATGCACTGGAGAGAACAACGTCAGAAACAAGCAACCTGTGAAAACGAGGTTCCGTATCGGCTTGCAGCATTGACGATTAAAAGGACTCATCCAATTTACTGTCTGGCAGGGAAAACGGAAAAACAACATGGTCTTATTCTCGAAGGTTACAGGTTCCAGAGGACATTACTGCCCACAGAATAAACGAAACAACGGTGCCAGAGTGCAATGAAAAAATCGGTTTACCATGAACCCGAAACCAAATCAGCATATTGCTGCATTGACATCCAAACCAGAACCTCGAAAGCCGAACGAGAAATCGCCGAATGAGGAACACAGACGATTGCATTGAACCGGTGCAATGACACCAACACACACCCATTGCAATATTTGGCGTGATGGAAGTGAAAGCGACCCAGCATACCTTTGGGACCGGGACAACTGAATGCACTTGACTTGTCACAAGATGCACGAAAACTTGGTTACCATGTGAATTATCATTTACGCTGGGGCCAGACAGGCCAATCACAGCACAACCGCACTTTGAAGGATCGCCTTCTAAGTCCTTCCCACGCTTACACTGGACACACACGACTGATGCTTCGACTGCTTTTTTTCCTGACGTATGCCGTAGTTACAACGTGCTCCCCCGCTTCAGCAGCGGAGACGGTAAGAGTTTTTGTTTTGGCGGGCCAATCGAACATGCAGGGGCACGGGAAGGTCAATTCCGACCCGCGTGCCAACGATGGCAAAGGATCCCTGCAATGGCTCGTCAAAAATCCGGAAACGTCCAAGAAATATGGTTCACTGGTCGACACGGCAGGTGACTGGAAGGAGCGATCGGATGTGCAAATTGTCTATTTGGAGCGTAAGGGAAATCTTACTCCAGGCTACGGACATCGTGAGGGCTACATTGGCCCGGAACTTGGATTCGGACAGGTCACAGGCGATGCATTCGAGTCACCAGTCCTACTTGTCAAAGTTGCATGGGGAGGCAAGAGTCTGGGCAAAGATTTTCGCCCTCCATCCGCCGGTGGCAAAGTGGGTGAGTACTATCAGGAACTGTTAAGGTTGACGCGAACAACTCTTCGTGACGCCAAGACGCTGTTCCCCAACTACTCGGACTGCAATTTTGAACTAGCAGGATTTGGCTGGCACCAGGGCTGGAATGATCGCGTCAACCAGTCTTTGAATGATGAGTACGAACAGAACATGGCTCACTTCATCAATGACATTCGAAAAGATCTTAATGCCCCCAACCTGCCTTTCGTCATTGCAGAAACGGGAATGAGTGGTTGGGAAGAAAAACACCCTCGTGCAGTGTCACTCATGAAAGCTCAAGCGGCAGTAGCGGAGCGAGATGAGTTCCGGGGCAATGTCAAGTTTGTAGGCACAAAGGACTTCTACCGCCCCAAAGAGCTGTCACCATCTGGGCAAGCCTACCACTGGAACAACAATGCAGAAACCTACTACCTGATCGGTGAGGGTATGGGCCAAGCCATGCTTCAATTAATTAACCTCAAGCAGTAGCGACTTGTGTTTCAGCACGAAACTTCAAACATTGACGGATTTAGAAAACCCCTCGCTGCTGCGTTGTTTTCATAGTCAGGCGGCATCTCCGCCCACGACATGAATTCATCGGTATGACAATCGGTTTGCATACGAACGCCTATCGACGGACCATCTCCATTGAACAAACCGCAAGACACACCCATCAAAGTCCCGATCACAACTGGGGAACCAGAGTCTGAAATTGTTGGCAGTCCGACAGCCGGGCCATCACCCACCGAGGCTCCGCTTGCCGACTTCCTGCAAAGGCAAACGCAACAACGCATCGAATCAGCCGAAGCTTTTGAACAAGACAGTACAAGCGAACCGAGCATGCGGGAACTGCTCGAGGAACAGCTAAAACTGCAGCGGCAAGTCAGGAGCATCAGGAATCATGTGAAAGGAGTGCAGCAAGGCTTGCTGATCTGTCAATTCCTCAACGTGCTGATCGCCGGCGCTCTGGTTGCCATTGCAGCCTTCCTATACTCGCGACCGGACGATGCCAAACCATTCCTCGGCATGAGCAATTCAGCGGAGGTGCTCCAGCAGGAGGCTGGAAAAATCAATAGCGAATGGCTTGAAGAGACTGGGCCAGGAGAACAGAACACGGCTAAACCCGAGCAGATGTTCCTTCTTCGGACCTTCCTGAGCAGAGCCCAAGCTCTCAAAATCGACACGAGGGATCTTCCTGAGATCCGGTCCGACAAGAAGGCTGGCTACATCAGGCTGCTGGTCGATCTTCAACAAAAAGGCGAGGAGTTCACAGCGCAACACGAGTCACGGGAACTCTGCGAAATGTTGGTCAAAATTGCAAAATACGCAGAAGGAAACCAAGCCGACCACAATGAGACGCTTGAACAGCGGGAACTGTACAATGAGATCAGTAAATTTTGCTACGGGAACTGACAGGCTACAGCAGCGTTGCCGAGAGATAAAACTGGCTGACTTGCCCCCTTATCGAGACCCTGCCCACCCCGCTGAAGCACTGGAAATTGCTTAAAACACCGTAATTCGGGCACATGCACCAAAATGTCTTCCAAAAACCCTGCGTTGGCAAAATCTTCGGACTACGTACCTTGGGAACAAACGGGCAAGTCGTAAATCAGCTCATTTTGAGGGTTTTTTTGTTACCCAACGCATTTCAATGCCTTCCGAGCACACACCGCGGGGTCGGATCGGTATGATTGTGGCACTGTATCTCTACCTGTTGAGATATTTGCTAACTACCAGAAGAAGTATTGGATAAAGAACGATGGAAAAGGGAACGATCAAGCGTCTCACCGACAAGGGTTTTGGATTTATTTCCACAGAGGACAACGGGAAAGACATGTTCTTCCACAGCTCCGCCTGCCAAGGTGTCGCCTATAATGATCTCCACGAGGGGCAAACCGTGACGTACACAGTCGGCCAAGGCCCTAAAGGCCCACGTGCTGAGAATGTACAACTTGCCGACGACTGATTTTGCAGCTGCGAAAACCTTGGTTTTGCACCGTCCAGACATCGCTTGAAGGATCAAGCGACTCTGAACGATAATGTTGGTCCGATTTCGATCACAGCTCACAGATCGATTATCTCGAAGTGTGATTGGTAAACCAACGAGAAGCATTCGAGTGTCTTTTCCAAAAGACTCTTGTTTACCTTACATGCTTCTCTGCCAACGCATGTCTCTATCACCGCATGACTGATGAAAAGCAACGGTGAAGACAATTTGCGCGAGTCGCAGCACCACACCCACGGTGTCAACAGTTCCGAGTCTTTATCAACGCGGAAAGTTGACGCTGATGTAACTGCTGCGCCGAAAGCAAAGCAAGATCCGTCAGCATGGCTCGGACAAACCCTGGGGAAGTACCAGATCACCGGCTTCCTTGGCGAGGGTGGCATGGGGATGGTCATGCAAGGCTTGGACAGCTCGATTGATCGCTCCGTGGCAATCAAGTTGCTACCTCCCGACATTGCCGAATGCAACAATGCGCTGCAGCGGTTCAAAGCGGAAGCCCGCAGTGCGGCCAAGAGCAACCATCCCAACATTGTCACCATCTATGAGATCGGCGAGGACAAGTCCACGCACTATCTGGCGATGGAATTTATCTCTGGGGGAAGTGTTGCCGATGCACTGAAGCAGCATGGAAGATATGAATTAGCTGAAGCAACTCGGATTATCGCAGAAGCCTGTCAGGGCCTTGCAGCTGCACATCGCCGCGGCCTTGTACACCGTGATGTCAAACCCGCAAATCTACTGCTCACTGATGACGGATCGGTCAAGGTTTCGGACTTCGGCCTTGCCAAGCCAACGGATGATGACGCTCTCTCTATGACCAAGACGGGACAAATCCTTGGGACGCCTTCTTTCATGAGTCCTGAACAATGCCAGGCCGCGAAAGTAGACAACACCAGTGATGTGTATTCCCTTGGCGCAACGTACTACAGCCTGCTGACAGGAAAAGTTCCCTACCACGAACGCGGCAGCATTGTTCAAGTGATGTTTGCACATTGCAATGACGAACCACCGGACCCCGCTGACCATCGTGACGACTTGCCCGATTCCTGTCTGAGAATCATCTCACGAGCCATGGCCAAGGAATCCAAGGATCGCTACGCATCCATGGATGAAATGGTCGTCGACTTGCAGCGACTGCAACGTGAACTTGAAGGCGAGTCCCCGGAGCCGAACACAATCACCACCAACCAGCACACGGAGCCTCAGCGACCTGAATCTGAAACCGCACTACGCCGCTCCTCAATAAAATCTGCCAAGACGCTGATCGCTGGCAGCGTGGCAGCACTCTTTGTTCTGGTGGCGACCTTACTTTGGTGGGGCGGCGGAAAAACCAATAACGGCAGCAATAACGAGGGAACGGCCAGTACTGGCGGCGACCCTGGCTCATCCACTAATTCAACCATCAGCCCCCCTGTTTTCACCGGCGACCCCATTCGTGTGGGTGTGCTTCACTCCTTGACCGGGGCAATGGCTCAAAGTGAATCGCCGGTAGTTGATGCACTCCTGTTAGCGATCAGCCAAACCAACGAAACTGGTGGCCTGCTGGGAAGGCGCGTAGAGCCAATCATCCTGGATGGCAAATCGGACTGGCCCACTTTCGCATCCCAAGCTGAAAAACTGCTGAGCGAACATGAAGTCAGTACCGTTTTCGGGTGCTGGACATCAGCAAGCCGGAAAACCGTAGTCCCGATCTTCGAAGAACACAACAACCTGCTGATCTACCCGGTGCAATACGAAGGAATCGAAGAATCGCCAAACCTCGTTTATACTGGTGCAGCGCCAAATCAACAGATCCTTCCCGCAGTAAAGTGGGCGTTTGAAACGCAGAACGCACGCAAATTCTTCTTCATCGGATCGGACTATGTCTTCCCCCGAGTTGCAAGCGAGATCATTAATGATCAGATCCGGGAACTGGGAGGCGAGGTCACTGGGCAAGCTTTTGTTCCGCTGGAAGCTACAGATTTCAAGTCGGTGATTGCTCGAATCGAACAGGCCAAACCCGACGTGATTCTGAACTGCATCAATGGAGCCAGCAACACCGCCTTCTTCAACCAACTCCGCAACGACAAGAGACTCGATGAGATCGAAACCATCTCGTTCAGTATTGGAGAAGAAGAACTGCGATTCATGAATACTGCCCGCATGACCAATGACTTTGCGGCATGGTCATACTTCCAGAGCATCGATTCACCGATGAACAAGCAGCTTCTGGACGACTTTCACGAGAAGTATGGCCCGCAACGGGTCTTTACCGACCCAATGGCGGCGGCCTACTTTGGTTTCAAGTTATGGGCACAAGCCGTCGAAGACACACGAAGTGTCGATCCGGTTGCAATTCGCCGCGCGATGCTTAACCAGCGAATCGATGCCGCTGCCGGCCCGTTGCGAATTGACGCAACCACACAACACACCTATCAAACGCCGCGGATCGGAAAAATCCAGCCGGATGGTCAATTCGAAATTGTATGGATGGCTGACGCCCCAGTTCAACCGCAGCCCTACCCGTCGTCGCGCAGTGCTTCCGACTGGCGAGCAATGCTGCACGATCTCTATTCAGGCTGGGGCAATCAGTGGTCAGCTCCCAGCAAGTAACACCTGCACTGATATGTCAGGTGCCATCCATGCAAACATGCAGAAGACCCATTCTTTTCGCAGCCTGATACCGGGTTGTCGCAACGCGTTTCCGGCGAACCACCAAGGTCAAGGTGAAGTCCACCCAGAGAGCGTGGTCCCTCAATCCCGTTACTCCGCGTGAAATTGGAAGAAGCAAAAAAGGCGTTCTCAGTCTTCGACAAAGTTGAGGGTGATTTCGGTCTGTTGTTGTTGCAGTTTTGTAAGTCTCACACTGAATTTGAGTTTCTCTTTCGTGAACACCACCAATTTGATAGGCGCGCCAGCGATCAATTGAGAGCGTTCGTACTTGGTCTTGTCGTATGCATATCCAAGTTTTTCCATCGCCTCGATAAAGAAAGGCATGATCAGATCCATGGAATCATTCGAGACGGCGGTTATTTTCAGACCATCTTTCAATGAGTCAACTTGACGGCCCAAGCCTGTTACAACGGCACCGGTATATTCTGGCAGACCGTTGTCCACGTACAATTTGGGGTACTCCATCGGCTTTCCGTTTGGAATATCACTCACGATTGGCGTGCTTGTATCTATGTCCTCAAACGCACCGTCGCGACCACAACCGATACAAAGAATCAAGAAAGCAAACAAGAAACGAAAATGCATGGGCCCTTCTCATGAACAAGTGACACCCGGAATAATGCAAGCGATGCGAGACACTGTGCCGATTTCCGGTAAACGACTATTTCAACAGCCCACAAGTTACCCTGATGCATCCCAGCCAGTAAGATCACTGTCCAGATCGAGGGCCAGTTGGGTGATGTTTTCTCCATTTTGGCGGTCATGAACCGCCAACACCCTGCAGCATACCGTGGAAATAGCTGCCGTGCGCATCATCACAAAACAAGAACAACCCAGCAATCAACGGACTGATCAGTTGACAAATACGGCCCGTCGTTGCTTTCGATGTTTTCGGCCAGCACGATTGTGCTACTGCTCGACCATTCCAGTGGTTGCCAATCGCACGCCCATCATGATGCTGCAGCATCGTCGCGAAAGATCCCACCCTTTCAACACCGCTCGCATCGTCAATCAGGCGTTACAGCAGAGTTACCTGTTGGTAGGACACAATCACGACCTTGCTGGACGATTTGACAAATTGTCTCTGGAACCTGGGACAGGCCTGCTGTTCCCCGGCGAGAACGCCAAGGTACTGACAGAAATTACCTCGGCGGAATTCCCAAAACATCTGATTGTGCCCGATGGAACGTGGCACCATGTCAAAACCTTGATGCGTGACATACCACGCTTACAAACTCTACCTCGGTTCTGCCTCGCACCGACCAACCCAAGTCGCTACCGAATCCGCCGTGAACCCCATGCACATGGACTGTCGACACTCGAAGCCGTCGTGGCAGCATTGAAGTCCATCGAGCCGGAAACGCCGAAACTGGATCAGTTACTCACAACGTTTGATCACATGATCGACAGCCAAATCAGGCAAGGAACTGCTAATTGGAGAAAAAATCAGCGTAGACGAATAGGCATCCCCAACGTCCCGCGCGCCCTCACTGGGTGCTTGGACAACATTGTTGTGGGCTATGGGGAACAGGAACCCGGCAACCTTGCCAAATCAGAATCTCAATACACTGCACAACCACCCTGCAACCAGCCACAACTGGTTTACTGGACTGCCATCCGTCCGGCGTCTGGGGAACGCTTTCATTGCGCGATCGATTCACCTGCGTTTCAGAATGAAGCATTCATGCAGCGTCTAAAACTGTCACCGGAAGAACTTCGCGAGAGAAGTTCGAGGAAGAACTTTGCTCACAAATGGCAGGAATTCCTGCGTCCAACTGATCGCGTAGTGGTGCTGCACCCCAGCACAGCGAAACTGCTACAGCAAATAGTGCCCAATGCACAAGTTCCACTGATTCTGAAAGCCATCGATGTGCCAAGCAGTTCAGCAACAGGTAACGCAAGCTCAGAGTGTTTTCCGTCTCATCAAAAGCAAAACACCAGATCCCGTGCTGAGGAACGGCTGAACATTGCGGTTGAGCGAGTTGCATGGCTGAATCTGTCATTTCGAAATTCACTGTGATGTGAACTGAAACCAATGCTACCCTCCCGCTCATTTATACTTACTGGTGATTGCAATTTTCGCACTCCGGCATAACCGAAAACACAAATGACCGCTGTGGATGGCAAATGTACGGATTACAATAGAGAGACGTGTCAAAGGCAAACAGGCTCGGGAAATCATCCAAGTTCCTGACTTACTGCTATCAAGATCGATACCCCGCGAGTCCATGCAACAGACTTGCTGTTATCAAGCGAGCAAAATCGATATCCACATGAGTCGAAAGTTTTATTGCTACAGTATTTTGGCTTTCCTGTTCGTTGGCGGATCCCTCTCGGTTCCGCACCTGCATGCCATGCAGTCCAGTCCTCAGGAACGCATGTTCCGATCATGGGACAAGAACCGTGACGGCGTGCTGGAACGGCAGGAAATACCTCCGGGACCGCGAAAGATTTTTGACAGGGTCGATAGGGATCAGGACGGCCGAATCACTCTTGTTGAGCATCTTGCTGCAACCGCCAGCCAAGCAGGCCCCCCAACTGCTGAAACCGCAGGCAAACCCAAACGTCATACGATTCGACAAAGCTGGAATCAGGAACAAGCTGGTTTTGATCGAGAATTTTTTGTCCACACGCCCACTGAACGCGCATCCGGACCAGCGAGCAAAAGTTGGCCTGTCACGTTTGTCTTTCATGGTAACGGAGGTTCTGCCCAACGTTCGATTGGGCAGTGGCCTCAATTACTGGAAGGCCACCTGATCGTCGCACCCCAAGGGTACCAACGAAGCTGGAACATTTCCGACGAAAAATCAAAAGCTCCTGATGTTGATTTTTTCAATTTGATGATTCAGGACATCAACAAAAATTATGCCGCTGCAGATCTGTCCCGGATTTCTCTGATCGGATTCTCGAATGGCGCGGGATTTATTTTTCGGTTACTCATTGAATTAGATGGGACGATTAAAATAACGAATGCAGTGCCACTTGTTTCGTCGATGGTCGAGCAGCAATACCATGACCAGCAATTCTGGAAACGAGCCAATGATTCAACTACAAACTATGATCGTAAAGTAGTCCCAGCGACGCAGTGCAACCTGTTGACCGTTCATGGAACCGCTGATCGGGTTGTTCCTTACAATGGCGGAATGCGTGGACGAAATGCCAAACACCTGTCGGCGCAACGAACAGCCTATGCATGGGCAAAACAGCAGGGCTACACAGGCAATCAAATCGCTGACAAAGCAGGAACACCACTTAGCAAGAATATCATCCGCTACAATTACGTGGGAGCACAGGTCACGCACTTGAAAGTTGTTGATGGCGGGCACGGGTTTGGCCCTGCCAGTCGGCAAATCAATGAACTGGTAAGCGATTTTGTCCGAAGCAACCTTCGCTAGCGAAACCCACCGCGTTCCACAAACCCCGTAAAAACTGACGCGAACACTGCCCCGTTATCGTGAATTCAGAATCAGGTCATCGCGTGCCAGCCAATATCGTTGATGCAAACACTGCAACCTGCTCACCTGCCCCGCGATACAAACCCAGAGTCTTCGTCGACTCGCCTCAAAATGATCAATACAAACACAGTCGCCTGCAGAAAAGAAGAAACAGATCCATTTCCATGGCTCGTTGGTGTTCGTGAACACGACGGTCACCAATCCATCCAGAGAGCGGAATTCAAACCGACGCCGAACATGAAATCCATTTTAATTTGCATCACATGCCTACTGATTGTAGCTGGCGATCTGCGTGCTGAAACGAAACCCCTCAAGGCGTTATTGATAGCCGGCGGCTGCTGCCACGATTACAAGGGCCAGCATGAAGCGTTATTCAAGGGAATCCAATCCCGTGCCAATGTTCAGGTAGATGTTTACTGGACTGATGACGCCAGCACCAACCCGCCCTTCCCTCTCTTCGAAAGCCCCGATTGGGCCGAGGGCTATGACGTCATCATTCATGATGAGTGTGCTGCCAGCAACAAGGACGTGGCTGTCCTGCAGAGAATTCTAGCCGTCCACCGCACTGTACCTGCTGTACACCTTCACTGCGCGATGCATTCGTTTCGCAATGGAACAGATTTATGGTTCAAGCATCTGGGTCTGAAATCAACCAGTCACGGACCGCAGGTACCTATCGCAATTTCGTTCGTTGATGAGTCACACCCGATCACGAAAGGAATGAGCAACTGGACCACAATCAAAGAGGAACTTTACAACAATGCGGCCATGCATGACGCCCAGGCATTGGCTACTGGTACGCAAACCTTCAATCGCAACGGTAAAAAAGTTGAAGCAAAAGCAGTCGTTGCATGGACGAATGAAAAACAGGGAGCCCGCAGTTTCAGTACGACCCTGGGCCACAATACCGAAACGGTCTCGGATGGCAGATATTTGGATCTGGTGACACGCGGTCTGTTATGGTCCTGTGACAAACTGAATCCAGAGTACATGACTCCCTACTCTGGAAAAAACAAAATCACCTTCATCGCCAAAAAAGAAAAAAAACCTGTTGTCCCGAAACTCGGAGTGATGCCCAAGAATGCAACACTCGTCACGCCTTCTGCCTCATCGACCCAACAGCCTAACCTGCCGCTAAACGCATTCGACGGCAATACGGAAACCCGATGGTGTGCATCCAACAACAATTACCCCCAATGGCTGGCGTGGGAATTCCAGCGGCCGATGAAACCTGCATCGATCAGAATCACATGGGAATTTGAGCGTGAATATCAGTTCCATGTCGAAGGCTCTGTCGATGGCCAACGCTGGAACAGATTGCTGGATGCGTCCAAGAACAAAGACAGAAATCAGGGTGAATTGAAATTGAACTCGGAAAGTGCTGTCAAGCACATGCGGATTGTCGGCTTGGGCTCGTCAGGCGGTTGGTGCAGCATCCGGGAGGTATCGGTCAAAGGTGAAGGAATCAACAGTTTGTGGCCGGCGAACGCTGACGGTAAACCATTTAGTTACCAGCCAAAACTTGCAGATCCTTACGCAAAAAAAGGGAATAGTCCTCCCACCCTTCAACCGCTCACTGCGGCCGAAGAAGCGGAGATCCTGAAAGATGTGAAAGTAGCAGACGGCTTCGAGGCGACAGTGTTCGCGGCTCCACCTGCCGTGAACTACCCGGTCTTTGTGGCAGCTTCTCCGGATGGCACGCTGTACGTCAGTTCCGACGGGAATGGTTCTCTGGGACGTGATCCCGAGCGAGGTCGAGTCATTCGCCTCCGAGATACCAACGGTGACGGTCGAGCCGATGAAACGAAGGTTTTCTGCGAGGTCGACGCCCCTCGAGGACTTGTCTGGGACCACGATCGACTCTATCTGGTTCACCCACCGCATCTCTCAGCATTCATTGACACAGATAGTGACGGTGTTGCGGACGAACAAAAGATCCTGGTCAGCAATTTGGCATTCGGATATGACAAGCGTCCGGCAGATCACACCACCAATGGTCTCAGCATCGGCGTGGACGGTTGGCTCTACATCGCTGGTGGAGACTTCGGCTTCATGGAAGCGGAGGGGACCGATGGTCGCAAACTCAGTCACCGCGGCGGAGGTGTGATCCGTGTCAGACCCGATGGCACCGGCTTGGAACTCTACTCAACTGGCACACGAAATATCCTCGAAGTTGCAGTCAGTCCTCGCATGGATTTATTTGCCCGAGACAACACCAATGATGGTGGAGGCTGGGACGTCCGGTTCCATCATTTCACCGGTGGCGAAGATCACGGTTACCCCCGTCTCTACAAAAACTTTCCCGCAGAATGCGTAGCTCCGCTTGCAGACTATGGTGGCGGATCTGGCTGCGGAGCAACTTATGTCGATGAGCCTGGCTTCGGACCCTGGAACGATGCTCCCCTTACCGCTGACTGGGGAACCGGGGCCATCTGGCATCATTCCGTCGAACCGAAGGGCGCAACCTTTACAGAAACATCCTCACCCAAACCATTCGTACGAATGACGCGCCCAACAGATGCAGATGTGGATGGCAACAGCCGTCTGTACTGCGCAAGTTGGAAAGGTGCAACATTCAAGTGGGCTGGCGCAAAGGTGGGATACGTTATCTGCGTGAAACCAAAGGTAATGGAAGATCGCCCCATGCCAAGCTTTGACACTCAGCCCTCCGACGAACTTGTCGCCCTGATGGATGATCCCAGTTATCGGCGCCGACTGGCGGCTCAGCGTGAATTGATGCGACGTGGTGACCCAAGGTATCGACAGTTGCTGGAAAAGGTTCCAACGCAAAGAACTGATGCAAGAAACCTTGCCGAACACCTGCAACATAATGCCAGCATCGGCGAAATGCTCGATGCCCTCGAACACACCGACCCTGTCATAACTCACATCGCGATAAGAAGCTTGGCAAAAAAAGAAGCGGTGGAAGAGTGCCTGAATCAGCTGAAAACACAACTGAAAGCCCAGCCGACTTCCCAGCCGCCTGCTCTGCAAGCGCTTGCAAAAATACACTCCCCACAAGTGGTTGAATCGCTGATGCAGCTGGTGCGAGAGGAACCTGAAGCCAGCAATCGCATACACCTGCGAGCGGCCTTATGCCGCCTGCACTACAAGGAGGGAATCTGGAAAGGCGACTCCTGGGGCACACGGCCCGACACACGAGGTCCGTACTACCAGCCAGAAGCATGGACGGAAACGCAACGTGTCAACGAGTGGCTGAAGCGGGAAATCGAACAAA